>DYCJ01000247.1:2274-3424 GCA_019418195.1 Clostridiales bacterium
TTCATACCTGGTATCCGTCCGGGAAAACCGACTGTAGAGTATCTGCAGAAGATACTCAATTACATTATTTTCATAGGTGCATGCGGCCTGATCATCGTACAGGTGATCCCGTACTTCTTTAACGGTGTGTTTGGTGCGAATGTTTCTTTCGGAGGAACATCCCTGATCATTATCGTCGGTGTTGTGCTTGACACGATAAAGAAGATTGAGTCACAGATGCTTGTGAGAAATTATACTGGATTTTTAAATAACAAAGGAAGTAACATGTCAAACAGCTTCCTGGGATATTAAGCCATTCCAAGCTCGCCTTGTTTTACTCGCACCAGAGTGAAATATCGCGGGCTTATGTGGCTCTAATATACAAACTCATAAAAAACAAAGAGATCGGAGGTAAGATTATGAAGATTATCATGCTTGGAGCACCAGGTGCAGGAAAAGGAACTCAGGCAAAGAAGATTGCGGAGAAATATTTAATCCCGCATATCTCTACAGGAGATATTTTCCGTGCCAACATCAAAAATGGTACAGAGCTTGGTAAAAAGGCTAAGACCTACATGGATCAGGGACTGCTCGTACCGGATGAGCTGGTTGTCGATCTGGTCGTAGACAGAGTGCAGCAGGATGACTGTACAAATGGATACGTGCTCGACGGTTTCCCGCGTACGATCCCTCAGGCAGAGGCTCTTGACAAAGCGCTTGCAGCAATGGGCCAGAAGATGGATTATGCGATCAATGTGGAGGTCCCGGACGAGAATATCGTAAACCGTATGTCCGGAAGAAGAGCCTGCGTTGACTGCGGAGCTACTTATCATATTGTATATGCGCCTACAAAAGAGGAGGGTGTATGCGATAAATGCGGCGGCAGCCTCATTTTGCGGGATGATGACAAGCCGGAGACAGTACTTAAGAGACTTGGTGTTTATCACGAGCAGACACAGCCTCTGATCGATTATTACACACAGGCAGGCATACTCAGAGAAGTTGACGGTACGGTTGATATCAACGATGTGTTTGCATCGATCGTTGAGATTTTGGGAGAGTAATCCGGGATGCAGCTGAGACCGGGAATGCTTGTGAAGTCAAAAGCAGGACGCGACAAAGACCATGTCTATGTCATAATCCTTGCAGAAGATGAATATGTATATGTGGC
>DYCJ01000248.1:0-1564 GCA_019418195.1 Clostridiales bacterium
AAACAAAGTGATCATTTAATCCCAGATTTCTGCAGTTCTGCTCGATAAATCCCACATCAAACCCTGCATTGTGCGCAACAAGGACACCGTCTCCGATAAATTCAAGAAACTGCGGAAGTATCACGTCAATAGCCGGAGAATCCATGACCATCTCATCGGTGATGCTTGTCAGATTCGTAATTTCAAACGGGATCGGTCTCTGCGGATTTACAAAAGTACTGAACCGGTCCACGATCTTGCCATTTACGACTTTTACCGCACCGATCTCTATGATCCGGTCACGGATCGAACTAAAACCTGTTGTCTCAATATCAAAGACAATGTATGTATCATCCAGTGTCTGATTCCCGGCATTCACTGCGATCTCTGTCAGGTCATCCACTACATACCCCTCTACCCCGTAAAGTACTTTAAAAGGATCATCTTTATCAAGGGTCTCAATATAATGATTTGCGTCCGGAAACGCCTGAGTTACACCGTGATCCGTGATAGCGATCGCAGGATGTCCCCAGTCGTGGGCGCGCTTTACGATATCTTTCACCTCGGAGACTCCGTCCATATCGCTCATCTTTGTATGGCAGTGGAGCTCCACGCGCTTGATCGGACTTAAATCCTCTCTCGAAACTGTAAAGTCACCGATCTTCTTGATCCCGGTGACTGAACCGATGGTCAGCTCTCCATCGAACTTATCTATGGTCGTAATACCTTTGATCTTTACAAAAGCACCTTTTTTCAGTTCGCCGAGTAACTCCGGAAGCTGATCATTACGGGTGAACATCTTTACCGTGATCGTATCGGTAAAGTCTGTCACTGCGAACATGATGATCGTCTTTTCGTTTCGTATCTCTCTTGTATCGAAATTGATGATCTTGCCGTGGATCGTTACTTCTCCCATCTCTGTCACGACCTGGTCCAGGGTGATCGGCTCATCGTCAAAACTCTTTCCATAGATGAGATTAGGATCATCCCCCTGCTTAATAGGACGGTAGAAATCTTTCTTTTTAAAATCGCCTTTTCTCCCCGTCCTTCTTCCTCCGGAACTACTGGAAGCATTATGTCCCGGGGCATTTCCTGATGCAGCATTGCCCTTCGCCACGTGCTTTCCTCCTGAAGTCACACCAGCCAAAGTTCCCTGGCCGCTGCCTTGATCCGCTCCGTTGTGATGATCGGAATCTTTACTATCGTTTGCCGCCGCCACATACTCGCCCCGCTGTCTTGCACGTCTCTCAAATATTGCATTGATCTCCTGCTGCAGCCTCTGTTCATCGTACTCCCGTGTCCCTGCTCCGTCCGGCTCACGATAAGTAATGCGGATATCTGCCGGTATATGGAATCTTTTTTCGAAAATATTCTCAAGAAGAGCAAGTATCTCCTCTTTTCTGCCTTCCGACACGATCGTATCAAGCAGTTCAAGACTGACCACATTACTTTCTTCAAAACGGATCTTCGCCTGCGAAAACATACTTGACGCAAGCACGCTCTGTTCTTTCAGCTCCAATATAATGCTCTCCCGGTACTCATTGATGAGCGCTTCCGGTGTATACTGTCCTGAGAGTGCATATTC
>DYCJ01000248.1:1574-3395 GCA_019418195.1 Clostridiales bacterium
TCTTTACCTCCACATCTGCAAAAAGGATCTGGATGTCCTCCTCAACCTTAAGTGTCGGGAACACATAGAAAAATGACTTGTCGTTTCTGGTCTTTTCCAAAATTAAACACTCCTGTTTTATTCTTTCCAGTTCAACAGCTCCTGCCGGAGAGTCTCAAGAAGTTCCTCTTCTTTTACTTTTTTTACGATCTCGCCTTTTTTGATCAGGAGACCTTCCCCGATACCTCCTGCGATCCCGATATCCGCTTCTTTCGCCTCACCGGGGCCGTTGACGACACATCCCATGACAGCCACTTTGATATCAAGCGGTATATCGGCTACCATCTTCTCCACCTCGTTGGCAAGTCCGATCAGATCGATCTTCGTCCTGCCGCATGTAGGACAGGATACAACCTCGATGCCTCCTTTTCTGAGTCCCAGTGTCTTCAGGATAAGTTTCGCTGTACGGATTTCTTCTGCCGGATCTCCGGTCAGCGAAACACGGATCGTATTCCCGATCCCTTCGTGAAGGATGATTCCCAGGCCGACAGACGACTTCACGTTACCCGAGTATACAGTTCCTGATTCTGTGATGCCGACATGAAGGGGATAAGGGCACTCTTTTGCGATCAGCTCATGGGCTTTCACACACATGAGTACATCTGAAGATTTGATGCTGACCACAAGATTGTCGTATCCCATACCCTCGATCATCCGGACCTTATCAAGGGCACTTTCAACAATCCCCTCAGCGGTAACGCCGCCGTATTTTTCCAGAAGATGCTTCTCGAGAGAGCCGCTGTTCACGCCCACGCGAATCGGAACGCCATATTCTTTCGCCTTGTCCACAACAGCCTTTACCCTGTCTTCTGAACCGATGTTTCCCGGATTGATACGTATTTTGTCCGCTCCGTTTTCAATGGCGGCAATAGCCAGCCGGTAATCAAAATGAATATCTGCCACAAGCGGAATATGGATCTGTTTTTTTATTTCCTTTAATGCTTCTGCAGCCTCCATCGTGGGCACGGCACAGCGGATGATCTCACATCCTAACGCCTCCAGTTTTAAAATCTGCGCCACTGTAGCTTCAACATCCTCTGTTTTTGTGTTTGTCATTGACTGGATCGCCACAGGGTTGCTCCCGCCGATCTTCACGCCGCCGATGCGGATTTCTTTCGTCTGCTCTCTTAACATTTCTTTTCTCCCTTACTCCGTTCATTTTGTTTCCGGCATGATCCGCCGGTTTCATGTCCAGTTACAACAGGAGAGTCCCGCATGCGGAACTCTCCGTGATCTTTACTCCTGCTCACGTACAAACACGAGCTGTTCTCCATATTCGCGTTCTGTCAGTGTCAGTGTATCCTGTTCTATATTGTAATTATAAGTTCCCGGCTGAATAATGTCAGAGTCCAGAGGGCCCCCGGCTACAGTGAGTATTTTTGTCTTAGTGTCGACACTGCATCTTATCTCTGTAAACCCGTCTCCTTCCTCCGGCCGGATGATCATCTGATCATCACCGGTAATCCGGATCATATCACCGGTTCCCTCGCTGATCCAGGTTCCTTCAAGCGGGTTTCCGGTAAAAAGTTTCGTGATAAAAAATATGGCGATAATAATGATGACAACAGAAGATACGGTCAGGATCGTACGCCAGATCGTGCTTCTTTTTTCTTCATTGTTTTCATAAATCATAAAGCCCACCCCTTTTACTTCTGTTTTCATTATACGGAATCCCTCAGGAGCTGTCAACGTCTCTGAAGGAGCGGCGCTTACGGGTGTATTTTTCTCTTTAAAGAATCGATAAGGATCTTCATCTCATCATCAGTTCCGACAGTAATCCGC
>DYCJ01000249.1 GCA_019418195.1 Clostridiales bacterium
GAGCAGATGCCCTCGCCGCGGTCGGTTCGGCGTTTTCTCTGATGACATTTTTAACCTCGATACTTCTCGGACTTGCCATGGGGAGCGGAACTGTATTCTCCATCCGATTCGGCCAGAAAGACGAGACAGCGCTGAAGGAGGGGGTGCTGGCGTCTTTCGTTCTCCTCGGAGTCGTGACAGTCATCCTGAATATTCTCGTCTTCGCCGGTGTCGACTGGATCATCTGGTTTCTGCGCACACCGGATGAACTGACCGTGTTAATGAAAGATTACCTGATCGTGATATTTGCGGGGCTGGCCGGAATCTTCCTGTATAACTTCTTTGCTTCTCTTCTGCGCTCCCTGGGGAACTCCGTCGTTCCTCTTGCCTTTCTGGCAATATCCGCAGGATTGAACATCATACTTGATCTGCTGTTCGTCGCTGTACTGAACCGCGGCGTGGCAGGCGCTGCAGAGGCGACCGTCATCGCCCAGTATGTATCAGGAATCGGAATCGCGGTTTATACAAAGATCAGATTCCCTCATCTGCTCTGCCTGGACGGAAGAATACGCCTGCGCAGATCGCGCATAAAAGAGATTACCAATTTCTCCGCCCTCACCTGTTTGCAGCAGTCGATCATGAACCTCGGGATCCTTGCTGTACAGGGGCTTGTCAACAGCTTTGGCACGACGATCATGGCCTCGTTTGCCGCAGCGGTAAAGATCGATGCTTTTGCCTATCTCCCGGTACAGGATTTCGGAAATGCATTTTCAATCTTCATCGCGCAGAATTACGGCGCAGGACAGACCGGGCGTATCAAAAAAGGAATCCGGGCGGCAGTTGCGACATCTGTCGGTTTCAGTCTGGTCATTTCACTGCTTGTCTGTATATTCGCCGGGCCTCTGATGTCACTGTTTATTGACTCAGGTGAAACCGCTGTTATATCCGAGGGCGTCCGCTATCTGCGCATCGAAGGGGCTTTCTACGCGCTGATCGGTATCCTCTTCCTGCTCTACGGACTGTACCGTGCATTGGGAAAACCGGGGATGTCTGTGGTCCTGACAGTCATGTCTCTCGGAACCCGTGTAGCCCTTGCTTACGCACTGTCCGCTCTCCCTGTTTTCGGGGTGGCGGGAATCTGGTGGTCTGTTCCCGTCGGCTGGTTCCTTGCGGATACTCTGGGAATCGGATATTATCTTATAAGACACAAAAAGCTGGTCCCGTAGACCGGCTTTTTGCGTAAAAGGCAGGAATAATTGTAAGTACTTCTTCTGAAAATTCATCTTACAAGCAGCCAGTTGGCGCGGAACGGACGCATCAGGTTCCAGTACCTTGCTCCGGACAGCCCGAACTCTCTGATCAGCTCCCACTTCGCAGTAATACTCCGTACGTCCTCAAACCATACAATATGTTCCATCCCGTTCTTCCGGTATGTGAACCACGGGCTCTGCGATATCCGCGCATATTCAATGGAGGCTCCGTTTTCTGATGCTGTCTCCACAGCCTCTGTATTCCCGATCGATCTCGCCCGGGTAATCCCCCTCTCATAAGGCAGTGTCCAGTCATATCCGTAATTCGGGATGCCCAGTATAAGCTGCCCCGGCTGTATCTGTGTGACAGCATACTCCACCACTTCGCGTACTTTATCGAACGGGGCTACTGCCATAGGCGGTCCGTAAGTATAGCCCCACTCATAAGTCATGAGGAATACGGCATCTGCATTCTGCCCCAGCAGGGCATAGTCCACCCCCTCTACAAGGATCCCCCTCTGCCTGTTGGAACTCTTGGGCGCAACAGCTACCGTTACCCGGCAGCCGTACTCGTTCATCTTCTCACGCACCCGACCGGCAAACATGGCGTATTGTTCACGGTTTTCAGGGAGGATATACTCAAAGTCTATATCCACACCTTCGTATCCCTTTTCCTGTACAGTATCCACCATCTGCCTGATCAGCTTATCCTGGAGCTCCCGGTTCTCCACAAGAACTTTGATCAACTGATTGTTAAACGCCCCTTCTGAAGAAAAGGGCGTCAGAACCATCCACGGCGCTGCTCCCGCGCTGATCGTCCGGTCAAGCATCCACTGCTCATCCTGAGGCGGCGGGACAAGATCTCCTTCGAATGTGAAGCCGTAGGAGAATACAAGCATCTCGCTCAGCGCCGTCAGCGCCTCTTCCAGCACAGGAGGATCGACAAACGGATAGGCATATCCTCCTATGATCAGTCCGTCGCCAAGCCCTCCAGTCTCTCCTTCTCCCAAGAGGAGCAGCGCCTGGCCGGGCACAAGTCTGTCACTATATATCAACTGATTGTCAGATATGATCTTCGCAACAGGGATCTGTGTCTCATTTGAGATTTTTTCCAGCGTATCACCGTTTTTCACTACATAAATCATAAAATCACCCCCGCAAGGAAAGCATATGCTCACCTGCGGGGGATTATGACTTTTTCATGCGTACTGACTATTATACAGTTCTGCATAAGCGCCTCCTGCTCTCAGCAGTCCTTTATGATCCCCTTTCTCGATAATATCTCCGTTCTGCATAACGAGGATCAGATCCGCATCGACGATCGTAGAGAGCCGGTGCGCGATAACAAAGCTTGTCCTTCCTTTCATGAGTTCATTCATCGCTTTTCCTATCTCCATCTCTGTCCGGGTATCCACACTGGATGTGGCCTCGTCAAGGATCAGGACGGCCGGATCGCAGAGCATCACCCGGGCGATCGTCAGAAGCTGGCGCTGTCCGGCTGATATATTCTCTGCATCGCTGTTCAGCCTTGTATCATACCCCTGAGGCAGTGTACGGATAAAGAAATCCGCCCTTGCCGCTTTCGCCGCCTCAATAATCTCGCTGCGGGATGCCCCGGGCTTTCCGTATGCGATATTCTCCGCTATTGTACCGTCAAAAAGCCATGTATCCTGGAGCACCATGCCGAAATTCCTCCGCAGCTCCCCGTAAGACATATCCGCAGTATTTCTGCCGTCCAGCAGAATCCGTCCGCTGTTTATCTCATAGAATCTCATCAGAAGATTGATAAGCGTGGTCTTCCCTGCGCCCGTAGCTCCGACAATAGCGATCTTCTGTCCGGAATGGGCGGTAAAACAGATATCTTTCATCAGCGGCTTATCCGCCGAATACCCGAAGCGTACATGACTAAACTCGACTCTTCCTTCCGCGGCATCACCTTTGGATCTAACCTTTGCAATCGGGATCTCTCCGTGAGTCTCTGCCGTTTGCCGGGGATCGGGACGTATTTCTTCTTCATCGAGCAGTTGAAAGATCCTCTCCACAGACGCAATGGATGACTGCAGGGAATTGATCATATAAGCCGCCTCTGTCAGGGGCTGACGCCTGGTACACATACTGGAAAAATGCCTGGAACACACCCACGCTCAGCAC
>DYCJ01000025.1:0-15661 GCA_019418195.1 Clostridiales bacterium
GAGAACAGAAAAGGATAGCATGTATGAACTGTCCGCAAAAAATGACCGACTGATGATGAACAGGGTGAGAAGCTCTGCTTCCTTTTTTGAAAGATTTAAAACTTTCATAAAGACGGGGGCGAGTTTCTTTCTCTGACACTGAAAGATCCGGTTTACTACGTAGTTGGAGATCGTTTCATCGTGGAAGATCACCTGGTATTTTGGCAGCTGTGCAACTCTATGGCAGACCGGCAGCAGAGATTCCTTTGCCTTCAGGTGATCCGGCTGCTCTCCGGCCAGGAGCGACAGCACCTGCAGCACATCATCATCTGGATTTTCGCAGTCCTCTTCGGCCATCTGCAGCGCATCGCCCAGAAGCTCATCCAGTACTTCCGTGAGAGACTGATAGTGAAGGTAATATGTTGCTCTGGTGATCTCCGCACGGCGACAGACGTCCGTTACGGTGATCTGCTCGAAATTTTTATCTTCAAGAGCCTCCAGCAGCGCATCTTTGATCACATTTTTTGTATATAAAGTCCGCCTGTCTGTTTTCCTGTTTTTTAGTTCTGTGCCTTTGCCCATAGCTGTCCCTCTCCTTCCTGAAATTTGAAATATCTTTTGAAACTTTATAATAGTTTACAAAAAATGAAAAGTGTCAATAAACGTCTGTTTTTCTAAGAACTGTACATTGTGTTTTCTCTGTAAAAATACTATCCTAATACTAAACAATATGTCAAGAACTTTTTAAAGTGTAAAAAATCAGACACCTTGATGCCGGATTTGGAAAACGATGAAATTTTTAAAAAGTTCTAATTCTGGAATGAGGAGGAAATATTATGATAGCTATTCAATGGGAAGACGTTATCGGCGTTCTGCAGACTTGTCAGCCTTACCTGATTGCTCTGGCAGTGCTCTGGGTGATTGCGGTCATTGTTATGATTGCCTGCAGGAAAGCAAAGAAAAGTAAGAAGAGAATGATCCGGAAATATTCAGGGCTCAGTATGGTACTGGCACTTGTGATTATTGTAAACATGATCATCCTCGGACCTATGTATTCCCTGATCGATATGTCGATGGGAAGCGGGACCGTAAGCGACGAGACTACGGATGAAGCGATTGAAGTTGCAAATCAGATCGCGGAAGAAGGAATGGTTCTTCTGGAAAATGACGGACTCCTTCCGATCAGCAATCCTTCCAACATCAATCTGTTTGGCTGGTCGTCAGTAAATCCTGCGTACGGCGGAACCGGATCAGGCGGACTCAATGAGCTATATGATAAGGTGACTCTGATCGACAGTATAGAGGATGCCGGATTTACAGTAAATCAGGATCTGGTTGATTTCTATAACGATTTCTCGGCGGAACGCGCGGAGATGTCTCTTTCCGCACAGAACTGGACACTGACGGAAGTTCCGGCGGCCGACTATTCAGATGACCTGATACAGAGCGCAAAAGACTTTTCAGACACAGCGGTAATTGTCCTTTCCCGTGTTGCGGGCGAGGGACACAACGATATGCCGGGAGATGTGACAGAAGCGTCTTATGATAATACTATAAACGGCTATAATGATTTTGAAGCAGGCGAACATTATCTGCAGCTTTCCCAGACCGAGGAGGCCCTGGTGGATCTTGTGTGCAGCAATTTTGACAATGTAATCCTGGTATATAACGCGGCAAATCCGATGGAGCTCGGCTTTATTGATGAGTATGAACAGATCCGTGCGGCAATCTGGTGCCAGGGACCGGGACATACCGGATTCGAAGCTCTTGGCAAGATCCTGAGCGGAGAGGTCAACCCTTCCGGAAAGACAACAGATACGTTTATCTATGATATGACTGCAGCTCCATGGTGGAATAACTGGGAGGGGACCCATTATTCCAATATGGAAGATATGGCCGTAGAGGGTATGAACTCCGGTATGGCGCAGACCTACTACCCGTCCTTCACCAATTATGTGGAAGGTATCTATGTTGGCTACAAATATTACGAGACCGCCGATGACGAGGGTGTGATCGACTATGATACAACAGTACAGTATCCTTTCGGATACGGGCTGTCCTATACCACATTTACACAGGAGATGAGCGAACTTTCCGTAAACGATGGAACGATATCCTTTGATGTGACTGTAACGAATACCGGGGATGTGCCGGGTAAGGATGTTGTGGAAGTTTACTATAATCCTCCGTACACGAATGGCGGTATTGAAAAAGCAACTGCAAATCTGATCAGATTCGAAAAGACGGAAATGCTGGAACCTGGCGCTTCCGAGACGATCAATATTACATTTAATGCAGAGGATATGGCGTCCTACGATATGTCCGGCGACGGATGTTACGTGCTGGAAGAGGGCGATTATATCATCTCCGTAAACAGTGATTCTCATACAGTACTGGATCAGCAGACATATACACAGACCGAGACGATCCGGTATGAGGGTGCCAACAAGCGTGACAGCGATGAGACCGCGGCAACAAATCAGTTTGAGGACGCAGCGGGAGACGTGACATACCTCTCAAGAGCAGATGGATTCGCAAATTACGATGAAGCGACGGCAGCTCCGGCGTCCGATGTGATGTCGGATGAGCTTGTAGCACAGTATCATCTGAACAGTAACTTTGATTATACTACATATATAAATGAGGATGATGAAATGCCGACTACCGGCGCGGACAACGGGATCAGGCTTTATGAGCTCCGGGGTGCGGATTATGATGACGAGCGCTGGGACGACCTGTTGGATCAGCTGACCGAGGAGGATATGACGAATATGATTGCCCTGTCCGGTTATCAGACTCCGGCGATGGATTCTGTTGGAAAGGTGCAGACTATAGACGCGGACGGTCCGGCAGCGATCAACAATAACTTTACCGGAGAAGGCTCCATCGGATTCCCGGTGGAAGTTATGATTGCCTGCACATGGAACAAAGATCTGGCTGAAGATTACGGCGAGATGACGGGAAAAATGTGCCGCGAGATGAATATTGCCGGCTGGTATGCGCCGGGTATGAACACCCACCGTACACCGTTCGGGGCAAGAAACTATGAGTATTTCTCAGAAGACGGAACACTGGCAGGATATATCTCCGCATCGACAGTACAGGGCGCGGCAAGCCAGGGAGTCTATGCATACATCAAGCACTTTGCGATGTATGAGATGAACGCGAAGATGGTATGTGTATGGTCCAACGAGCAGGCAATGCGTGAGATCTACCTGAAGCCGTTTGAGATCTCCGTAAAGGAAGGAGACGCTCATGCAGTTATGGTATCCTGGAGCTTTATCGGAATCAAGTGGTCCGGTGAGAACAGCAATCTTCTTAACACAGTTCTTAGGGATGAATGGGGATTTGAAGGTTTCACCCTGACAGATTTCTTCCGGAACAATGGTCATGGATTTATGAATGCTGATGCGGCCTTGGCAAATGGTGTGGATGCAATGCTTTCCACCTATGCAGGCGGCCCCAACATGGTGCAGGATCCGGAGGCGGCTTCTTCTGTGAAGTATATGAGACAGGCGTGCAAAAACGTGATGTACACGGTAGTTAACAGCTGGGTATATGAAGAGGATGGCGTAGATACCGGAATGCCTGCATGGGAGAAGGCAGTGATCGGTGCAGATGTGGCAGTGGGAGTGATCCTGATCGGCCTTGGAGCTCTTGTGTGGAGAAGATACAGAAAGAGCAGGGCCGAAGAAGCGTAAAATAGTACTGAGGTAAAACAGAAATTGAATGTGCAACAGGCTTCCGGAATATATAGAGCTGGAAGCCTGTTTTCATAAATTTATTATACCGATAAATTCCTGCGTTTTGCCGCATACCGTATTAAAACACCGGTCGTAAGCATGATCATACACAGACCAGAAATGAAGAACCAGACATTTACACCGACTCTTTCTGCTATTGGACTGCTGAAAAGTAAGCCGATTGGCATCGTGACAGATGAAATCAGCGTGAGAACCGAAAATGCACGTCCCATCCTGTCCGGGGATATGGTTTCCTGCATATACGCAGTCAGCGGAATTGTATGGACATTTCCGGAAGCCCCTAAACAGATACAGCTTCCTGCAAAGAAAAACCAGCCAACATAAGCAGGCGGTATAATACCGCAGATCAGCGACATAACTCCCATTGCAAACAAACCGATAAAAGAAACTCTGATTTTCCGGTTTATCTTTAGAACACTGGAAAATAAAAGGGAGGATACCATCATGCCGATTGCAAAAGATAACTCCACGGCACTGCCATACATTGCCGATAACTTAAAATAATCGCTCGTCATCAGTGGATAAAAGGAGGATAACGGCGCATAAAAAAACATACAGAGTGCCTCTGCAATCACGATGTAAAATAATTTTTTATCTTCTTTGAATACTTGCAATCCTTCTTTTATTTCTGCTGTGAAATGCTGTTCCCTACATTCTGCTTTTTCAAGTTTTGGAATTTTAACGACTGCTAACGCAATACTTGCTAAAATTGCCCCGGCCACATCACTCATTAAAACGATTGACATCGGGAAAATCGCATACAAAGACGCACCGATCACCGGTCCCAGCAAAAATGAGCCTGAATTCAGAAGCTGCATCCACCCATTTGTTTTTACTAACTGGTCTTTTGGTACAAGCTGCGGGATAATTGACTGTATTGCCGGCTGCTGGAATGTACTTCCGATCCCTCGGACACATAGCATAACAAATACTGTCCACACCGGCAGGTCAAAAAAGAATAGTAATACTGCGTAAATCAGAGCAACCGTCCCCATTGCCATATCCGAAAAAATAGAGATAAATTTTCGGTTATATCGGTCAGCCACGATTCCTGCCAGCGGGCTGAATAAGGATATTGGAAGATAGGCGACAAACCCTGATATTCCCAACATTAACGGTGAAGATGTTTTTTCGGCAAGCCACCAGATAAGAGCAAACTGAACTCCGTGACTTCCTAACATTGAAACTGCCTGTCCCAATGCAACGATCATAAACTGTGATTTCCATTTTTGTGTTTTTTCCATATCAAATTGTCCTCTCATTTTCAAAATAGTTTTTCAAACAGGGGACAATATCGAATGTGATCATCCCCTTATTGTGCTGTTGCCGACATCAAGCCACCTCCCTTCATAAGATTTTGTTTTCCGATTTTATAACATGGCTTCCAGATATTTTTTTAATCCGTCACGATATTTTTTTGTGAGCGTCAGATATTGCTGCTGTTCCTCTTCCGTCCACTCGTTCCAGATTTTGTTTTCAATCTCGTGCAGAGGCATTATTTTTTCTGATGAAAATTTCTTTCCCTTTTCAGTCAGGCAGAGAATTGTATTTCTGCCTTTCCCTTGTTTTAAATATACGATTTCCTCTTTTTCCAATTTGCGAATGGCAGAATTGATTGTCTGACGACTGATACCTGTTAGTTTGCTTATTTCACTTTGCAGGCATTGCCCGTCTTTCTCGCAAAGTACATATAGAATATTTTGAACGCTGTCCGAAATACCCGTTTTTACAGCCGCTTCGTGGTATAAAGCATTGATTTCTCCTGCTAAATAGGTATATTGCCCGGTTTCTAAATAGTGCAAATTTATCACTTCCTCTAAAATGTCCGATTTCGTACATTTTTTGTTATATCCGATTTCGTACATAAGTCAATAGTTTTTATTTTTGGAGAATAATGTGTTAAAATAAAACGGAAAAAGGAGGGGATTTGAGAATGAAACTTGGAATTATCAGATGTATGCAGACAGAAGATTACTGCCCGGGAACGACAGATTTTCGTGCGGTTCGTGAGAAAACAGGAGCCTTTGCGGATGTTCAGGAGGAGATTGAGATCATCGGATTTATCAACTGCGGCGGATGTCCGGCCAAGAAAGTGGTATTAAGGGCAAGAGAACTTGTCAGGCGGGGCGCCGATACGATCGCATTTGCAAGCTGCATACAGAAAGGGACACCGATCGGTTACCCATGTCCCTTTGCCAGAAAGATGAAAGAGATTATTGTAAGTGATCCGGGTGATGCAGTACGCTTCCTTGATTATACACATTAATGTACATATTAACGGCTTGCCTGAGGGCTGCCCAGCGTTTTCTCCATCCAGATATGCGGGCAGTCTTCATCAAAATCCGGTTTTCCGAAAGCAGCATAACCCTGCTTTTCATAGAATGGCTTTGCCTGCTGCTGGGCGTGCAGACGGACTGTGCTTCCGCCAGAGTTTCTGATCTCGGATTCGGCGGCGGAAAGGATCCGGGAACCGAGATGATTTCCGCGGAATTCTTTTTCAACGGCGATCCGCCCGACGATATATTCTCCCTGTGTCTGTCCGGGGAAAAACCGGCACGTAGCGGCGGGAATTTGGTCTATGTACAGGACAAGATGAACGGCGCTCTCGTCTGTTTCGTCAAATTCATCGTGAAAGCCCTGTTCTTCCATAAACACTTCTTTTCTGATCTTAACGGCGTCCTTGTGTAATGTATGATAAACTTTAATATCCATTTTGCTGCTCCTTAATTATGGTGAATGCAGGCAGATTCCTTTCAAGATGTCTGCGGCAGTTTATGCCTGCAATAAACGCATTGTAGCATTTCGGGTAATTTCCGGTCAAGGTTTGCGCGAAATATGTTACAATAAGCAAAGTGGAGATGATATTTTACAGCATGAAAGGAAAAGAGAAATGATATACACTGTATTAAAAATAGAAGAAGACCTTGACTACGGATGCGAAGAAAGATCAGAAGACCAGCAGGTAACCGTACTGGTCACCCTGCAGTCGTCCGACAGAGAAAAGAGTACCTGTCGGATGCCGGATCAGCTTCTCTATGATCGTGACATCAACGAAGGGGATAAAGTTATTTTCGACGAGGAAGGGCTGTTGCGGAAGCCGCTGGGAGAGGATTGGACGTCATACTGCAATGACAAAAACACGGATATCGCCGGATTTGTCAATTGGATGCAGGAGGCGAAGTCGGGAAAAGAGATCCGAAAAGTCTGCCCGTTCTGCGGCGGGAAAGTCGCAGTGATATCAAACAGAGACGGACATACGGTGATCGGATGCGATTCCTGCGATATGAGGATCGAACTGGACGGGGCGTCTTTATAGTAATTGAAAATAGTATAAAAATATCCGGGAGCTGATTTCTTCCCGGATTTTTTTATGTCTGTCAGAAGTTAAGATTCCCTGTGGAAGCCCTGAACTTCAGCGTTGTCCGGACGTGTGTGATCCGGTAGGGCATATCTGGTTCGTTGATGCGGGAGAGCAGCATATCTGCCGCAATATAACCCATCTTAGAACTGGGAATGTCAACGGTCGTAAGATGTGGCTCGATAATTCTTGACTCGGTAGAATTATCAAAACCTGTGACTCGCACATCGCCGGGGACGTTCGCACCGTGTTTTTTGAGAGCGCGGATCAGGTCAACGGCAATGAAATCATTGGCGCACACAAATACTTCAGGAAGCTGAAGCGTCCGATTGATGGTCTCTTCCAGCGTTTTGGCGTCTGAAAAGACTGTTCTTCCGGTAAACTGCGAAGTATATGGCTCGAGCTTGTTCACGCTGAGTGCGTGCATAAAGCCCTGATATCTCTCGGAGAAGGAACGGCAGTGCTCCGGATTCCCTGCAAATGCAAAGCGCCGGCAGCCGTTTTGTATCAATGTGTCTGTAAGATTAAAAATGCTCAGATGATTTTCCATGAGCAGAAAGTCTGCATTGATCCGTGTCATGTCAGTATCGGCGGCCGTGTCGAGAAAGAGAAGCGGGATATCGAGAGTGTTCAGCATCTCGATATATTCCGGATCAAACAGCTCAAGACATATGATTCCGGCAGTCTTTTCCTTATTAAAGCCCATGGGAAGACTTAACGAAGCAATCTCTGTATCCCTTACCGGAAACATGGACAGGCGGTAGTTATTCTTGCTCATCCGCTCCTGAAAAGTGTTCAGCGCATAGGTTCCGAAATGGGAGCCATAAGGCATATTCTGGGTGATAAGCGCCAGCTCTTTTACCTCGCCTTTTTCTGCCGGGGAAGGCTCTGAAATATAGATAACCCGGCGATATCCCATTTCTGCCGCTTTCTCAAGTATTTTCTGCCGGGTATCCTCGGCAAGTACTCCCGTATTATTCAGTGCTTTTGATACTGTATTTCTGGAAAGCCCCAAA
The DNA here is from genome assembly GCA_019418195.1 of Clostridiales bacterium. Taxonomy (GTDB): domain Bacteria; phylum Bacillota; class Clostridia; order Lachnospirales; family Lachnospiraceae; genus Mediterraneibacter. The sequence continues at coordinate 8,118 of DYCJ01000025.1, forward strand.
GCGTCTGCAATATCCTGAATTGTGATTTTCTTCTCCATTCATAGTACCTCCCGAATAATAGTGGTGATGCATTGCAACAGTTCAGCACGCGCCATTCGTAAAACCGCACTTCGTGCTTATTGCGGCTGTCGCCGCTGTTTTACTCATTGACAGGCGCTCAGCACATCTGATTATCAGTCGGCAGATTCTTATGCAGGCATAAATCTGCCGACTGATATCAAATGGCTGAACTGTTACGTTACATTTAATGTAATAGAATTGTGCAGATTTGTCAAATGTAAAAATGTTAAAACTTCGATATTATAAGCCTAAATACATAAATTTTTACAAAAGCCCCTAAAATTGTGCACATGTAAAATAAAAATGTTATGCAAATGTAAAGTTTTTGTTGACAATATGCACAACGAATGATACTATAATGACAACCTATAAATTATCTATGCATAAAAAGATCGATCGAAAAATGCAAAGTGTGCAAATGTAAACACAGGAGGGGCTAAAAATGAGAGTTTTCCGTAAAAAAAATACGGCAGTCGTTGCTAAGCAGACGCCGCGGGAAAAACTGAAGTATGTGAAAAAGAACTGGCAGTTGTATGTGTTCTTTCTGCTGCCGGGACTTCTGCTTACGCTGATCTTCAAGTATGGTCCGATGGGCGGTATCCTGATCGCTTTTGAGGATTATAACGTTATCGAAGGCGTTCTCGGAAGTCCATGGGTGGGGCTGGATTACTTCCAGAGATTCCTTTCCTCCCCGGATTTTATGAACTATCTGATGAATACGCTGAAGTTAAGTGTATTCGGGTTGTTATGGGGATTCCCGATCCCGATTATCCTCGCGCTTCTTCTGAACCAGATCCGCAGAACAGGGATCCGAAAGAAGATACAGCTTCTGATCTATGCACCGAACTTTATCTCAGTCATCGTACTCTGTGGTATGGTCCGCATGTTCCTTTCCCCGGTCGGACCGATCAATTCATTGTTTGGAATTGACACCAACTGGATGACGATGCCGGAAGCATTCCGCACGATTTACATTGCCAGCGGTATCTGGCAGACGGCAGGATGGTCTTCCATTATGTATACAGCGGCGCTGTCTAACGCCAGCAAAGATCTGGAAGAAGCGGCGATCGTGGATGGAGCAAATATCCTGCAGCAGATCCGTTACGTACAGCTGCCCGCGATCAAAAATATCATCGTGATCCAGTTTATCCTGCAGGCAGGAAATATCATGAGCATCGGCTTTGAAAAGGCTTATGCGCTGCAGACAGATATGAACCTTCCGGCTTCTGAGATTCTTTCTACATATGTATACAGACTCGGTCTTCTTAACGGAGACTACGGATATTCAACGGCAGTCGGCCTCTTCAATTCAGTGATCAACGTGATCCTTCTCGTATTTGTGAACTGGGTTGTGAAGAAGTTAAATGACGGCGAAGGATTATAAAAGGGGGATTTGATGATGGAAACGAGAAGAAAAATGAAACTCGGAACATCCGACAAGATTATTCTCGGCGTCGGATATACACTGCTCGGCCTGTTCGTGCTGGCAGTCTTTGTACCGCTTGTGTACGTAGTCCTTGCCTCCTTTATGGATCCGAACGTGCTGAACAATCAGGGGCTCAGCTTTAACTTTAAAGACTGGACGCTGGACGCCTACAGACGCGTGCTGGAAAATGATATGATCTGGCGGGGATTTGCCAACTCATTCTTTTATTCAGCGGCATTTACGGTAATCTCTGTATTTGTTACACTGCTGGCAGCTTACCCGATGTCCAAGAAAGAGTTTGTGGGACGTAAGTTCTTTAACATTATTTTTGTGATCACGATGTTCTTTGGCGGCGGTATGATCCCCACATTCATCCTGATCAACAACCTGCACATGGTAAATACAATCTGGGCGATCCTCCTTCCGGGAGCATTCAACGTGTGGAATATGATTCTCGCAAGAACTTATTTCCAGTCGATTCCGGGAGAACTCAGAGAGGCGTCCTCACTGGACGGGGCAAGCGAGATCCAGCATTTCTTCAAGATCATGATGCCGGTGTGCAAGCCGATCATCGCGGTGCTGGCGCTGTGGTCCTTCGTAGGAATGTGGAACAGCTATTTCGATGCTATGATTTATCTGAATGACGCTGATATGCAGCCGCTGCAGCTTGTGCTGAGATCGATCCTCGTACAGAATACTCCTCAGCCGGGTATGATCGCAGATATCCAGAGCACGGCGGAGATGGCGAAAGTAGCGGAACTGCTGAAATACGCGACGATCGTTGTATCGAGTCTGCCGCTTCTGATCATGTATCCGTTCTTCCAGAAGTATTTTGACAAAGGAATCATGGTAGGTTCTGTAAAAGGTTAGGAGGCTGAGAATCGATGAAAAGTAGAATCAAGAGACTGACAGGTCTTGGCCTGTCCCTCATATTAATACTGTCCCTGTTCGGATGCAGCAGCGGGACCGCACAGGTTGCAGATACAGATCCGGATACTCCGATCGAAGAAGTTACATTTCCGCTGAAAGAGACGAAAGAACTTTCTTTTATCACAAGCGCTCCGGCGACGACCACGCAGGAGCCGAATGAGAAACTGATCTTCCAGAGGCTGGAGGAGCAGACGAATGTACATATTGACTGGACGTGTTTTGTGGACGATCAGTTTGCCGACAAGAAAAACCTTGCTCTGGCACAGTTCGGCAACTTGCCGGACGGACTTTTCACAGCGGGCATGAGTGACTATGATCTGCTCCGGTATGCAAAACAGGGCATCATCATTCCGCTGGAGAATCTGATCGACAAATATATGCCAAATCTTCAGGCTGTATTTGAGAAATATCCGGAGTACAGGACCATGGTCACTGCGCCGGACGGACACATTTACTCCTTCCCGTGGATCGAACAGCTTGGCGAAGGCAAGGAAGCAATTCAGGCCATCGGTGACATTCCATATATTAATAAGAAGTGGCTGGATTTCCTCGGACTTGAGGTGCCGACCACAACAGATGAACTGGAGCAGGCGCTGATCGCATTCCGCGATAACGCAGATGCTCTTGAAGAAGAATTTGATATCGAGGGCGATGTGATCCCCATGTCATTTATCATCAACAACGGCGACCAGGATCCCGCGATCCTGATCAACGGCTTCGGTGAAGGCTATGGAGATACCGGCGATCATTTCGCAGTGACAGATGACGGAGAGGTTATCTATACGACAGTACAGGAAGGATATAAAGAAGGAATCGAATGGCTTCATTCTCTGGTAGAGCAGGATCTTGTAGACCCGGAGGCATTTACTCAGGAGTGGTCCACTTATGTAGCTAAGGGAAAGAACCACAGATACGGCCTCTGCTTCACATGGGACATTGCAAACATCGACAACTATGAGGATTACGTGATGATGCCGGCACTTGCCGGACCGGACGGTCTTGTCAATATTACAAGGCAGAACGGAAGTGAGACCAGCGGATTTGACCGTGGAAGATGCGTGTTGACGACAAGCTGCCGTGATACCGCCCTTGCGGCTTCATGGATCGATCAGATGTATGCTCCGCTCCAGTCGGTTCAGAATAACTGGGGAACATATGGTGAAAAAGACGCCGACAATATTTTCGAGATGAGCACCAACGCAGAGGGCGGAGAGATGCTGAAGCATCTGGATCTCGGCGATGCATCACCTGTAGAGGTAAGGCAGGCCCAGTCTGTAAACGGACCGCTGGCTGTACTGAACGATTATTATGACGTCTACGTGACACAGCCGGACGATGCAAAATGGCGTCTTGACAATATGCATGAGACTTATCTGGAAGATATGCACAGCAAATATGTTTATCCGAATGTATTTATGAGCATCGATGATACCAACAGAGTGTCACAGCTCGATACGGATATCAAGAAATATGCAGAGCAGAAGAAAGCGGACTGGATCTTAAACGGCGGCATCGAGGAAGAATGGGACGAATATCTCCAGAAGATGGAGGATTACGGACTCTCAGAGTACCTTGCCATCAAGCAGAAATATTTCGACCAGTATCAGGAATCGCTGGCGGAAATGGATGCATCAGAGTCTGCGGATACCACATCAGGAAATTAAGGAAAGGAATCGAATCAATATGACAAGTCAGACATTGCGTGAAGCAAGAAAATACGAAGAAGCTTCTGAAAAAATGATAAAGAAAGAGGAACGCCCGGATTTCCATTTGTCTACACGTACTGGCTGGATGAATGATCCCAACGGATTCTCTTATCACAACGGACAGTATCATATGTTTTATCAGTATTATCCCTATGAGCCGAGGTGGGGGTCCATGCACTGGGGGCACGCGGTGAGCAAAGATCTCCTGCACTGGGAATATCTCCCGGCAGCTCTGGCGCCGGACGAGGCTTATGACAGAGACGGCTGCTTTTCCGGGAGCGCGATAACGCTCCCGGACGGCAGACATCTGCTGATGTACACCGGGGTGCTCCGGGAGCGCCAGGCAAACGGAGAATACTGTGATATGCAGACCCAGTGCCTTGCCGTGGGTGACGGAGTGGATTACGAGAAGTATGAGATGAATCCTGTACTGGATAAAGCGGATATTCCGGAAGGATGCAGCGTGCATGATTTCCGGGATCCGAAGATGTGGCAGAAGGAAGACGGCACCTATTGCTGTGTAGTCGGAAACAGACCGGCGGACGGAAGCGGACAGATCCTGCTGTATACCAGCCCGGACGGATTTCAGTGGAAGTTTAAAAGCGTGCTTGCTGCAAATAATAATCGTTTCGGAAAAATGTGGGAATGCCCGGACTTCTTCAAGCTGGACGGCAAATGGGTGCTCCTGACAAGTCCTCAGGATATGCTGCCGGAAGGATTTGAATACCATAACGGAAACGGAACACTCTGCCTGATCGGAGAGTATGACGAGGAGACAGGAACTTTTACAGAAGAGCACGACCAGGCCATTGATTATGGAATCGACTTCTATGCGCCTCAGACGGTTCTGACGCCGGACGGACGGCGGGTGATGATCGGCTGGATGCAGAACTGGGATGCCTGCAATCTCCGCTCGCCGGAAGATAAATGGTTCGGACAGATGAGCCTGCCCAGAGAACTATTTATAAAGGACGGAAGACTCTGTCAGAGACCAATCCGCGAACTGGACGAATTGAGAATGAATAAAGTGGAGCACCGTGACGTGACATTTTCCGGCGTGATCAGTCTGGATGGCGTAAAGGGCAGAAGGGTGGACATGGAACTGACATTGCGCCCGGGAGACGGGGAGAAGCTTTATCAGAAGTTTGCTCTGCGTTTCGCACAGGATGATCAGTATCAGACGGCAATCAGCTTCCGTCCTCACGAATCAGTCCTTAAGGTAGACCGGAAATTCTCAGGCTCAAGAAGAGCGATCATCCATCAGAGAAGAAGTCTGGTGGACAGCAAAAACGGAGAGCTGAATCTGCGGGTAATCCTCGACAGGTTCAGCGTGGAGGTCTTCGTAAACGACGGCGAGCAGGTCATGACAGCCACCATGTATACAGACCAGTCGGCGGACGGAATTTCCTTCTTCGCAGACGGAGTGGTAAATATGGATGTGGTGAAATACGATCTGGTGTCTGAAGAACAGCCTGTATCCGGCAAAGATACTTTATCGGAGGAGCAGGCTGCGGAGATGCGGGAGAATGACGAACCGGAGGTAAAAGAGTATGGAGAGATCGCTGTCTGATGAAAGACCGGAGATAACTTTTGTCATACAGATGATTGAGAAAGTCCTGAATGAATCAGGCAGTCTCGAAACAGCTCTGCAGCAGTTGGCAGATTTAGATGAGACAGGAATCGAAGCTGCAGAAAAAATGATCGAACAGCGGGAAATGACAATTCGGCGTATGCTCGATATTCTGGAACTCCTGATTCGGGAACGAAACAAAAATGAGGGTGTGGACGATACCCGTGAATAAGAGATTGAGTGATAAAAACCGGCTTATCAAAGCCGGTTTTTGTCGCCCCATTCGCACATCCCATCCAGAATAGGGATCAGCGACTTGCCTCTTTCTGTCAGGCTGTACTCCACTTTGGGCGGGATCTGAGGATATTCCTCTCTGTGGACAAGCTGATCTGCTTCCAGTTCCTTCAGTGTGGAGCTCAGCGTTTTATAGGAAATCTGCCCGATGTATTTTTTCATTTCATTGAATCTCACTACACCGAATTCCATCAGTGTGTAGAGGATCGTCATTTTATATTTCCCATTGATCAGAGATAACGTATAACTGAATCCGGTGGTGCTTAAATTTTCATTGGAAATGCATCTTTTACCCATTTTACACTCTCCTTTAGGTAAGTATTGAACCTGACTGTAAGTATCACACTTTTATGTGCGTACTTGTTTTATGGCATATTCTTGCTATGATTGTAATATCAGCAGCAGAGAAAGTCAATTCTGCTGAAGAAAATATGAAAAAATAGTAAGGGAGAGACATGTTATGAGTAAAAAAATCGTTGTAATCACAGGAAGTCCTCGTAAAAACGGCAACAGCTTTGCTATGACAGACGCTTTCATCAAAGCGGCAGAAGAGAAAGGACACACAGTGACAAGATTCGATGCAGCCATGATGAAGCTGGGCGGATGCCATGCGTGCGAGACGTGCTACAGCACAGGAAAGGCATGCACTTTTGACGATGACTTTAATACCATTGCGCCGGCTGTTTTAGAGGCAGACGCCATTGTATTTACCATGCCGGTTTACTGGTATTCCATTCCGTCCCAGATCAAGGCGGTGATCGACCGCTTGTATTCTCTGGTTGTGGGCGGGAAAGATATTGCCGGTAAGGAATGTGCACTCATCGCATGCTGTGAGGAAGAGGATCTGACTGTTCTGGACGGAGTGCGGATTCCAATGGAGCGTACGGCGGCCTTAAATAAATGGAAGATGGTCGGCGAGGTACTGATTCCCGGTGTACTGAATACGGGAGATATCGAAAAGACAGACGGATGCGCCCAGGCAGCAGCACTTGCTGACAAGATTTGAGTATGAAAAGAGCAGGACATCAGCTGCACCGGCAGCCTGGTTCTGAGTATGGATGAAGGGAGAAGCAGTATGGGTAAGAAAATTGTAATATTAAACGGAAGTCCCAGAAAAAAGGGAAATACATCAGCGCTCGTAAAATCCTTTACAGAAGGAGCGGAAAGTGCGGGTAATACAGTGACGGAATTTTTCTTAAGCGGCATGGATATTCACGGCTGCAGAGGATGCTTCGGCGGACACAGCAGCAGGGAATGTCCATGTGTTCAGAAGGATGACATGGCTCAGATCTATCCGGCAGTGAAAGAGTCTGACGTGGTAGTTCTTGCCACACCGCTTTATTACTGGAATATGAGCGGTCAGATTCGGACAGCGATCGACCGTCTGTTTGCGCTGGAGGAAGGCGACGGCAATCTCCTCAGAGGACACGACAGATCTTCCGCGCTTTTGATGGCAGCAGAAGGAAACGGATTTGATGACGTCCTTCTTTATTATGACCACCTGATGGAGCACCTGAGATGGAAGAATCTTGGCCATGTCCTTGCCGGAGGCAACGGT
>DYCJ01000025.1:15671-18278 GCA_019418195.1 Clostridiales bacterium
AAACCAGAGCTTAAGGAAGCCTATGAGCTGGGAAGATCAATAAAGTAGTTCAGAAGCAAAAGCAGAACTGTACTGCCGGCCGGTGCCCCGTATCTATTGACGAACCAAAAAGAACGGAGTAAGATATCCATTGGCAAAATGGAATGGAGGGGATCGGATATTGAAAACCAGTAAATATGAAATAGATATGTGCAATGGATCGATCATGGATAAGCTGATCTCGTTTTCACTGCCGCTGATGCTCTCAAGCATCCTGCAGCTGATGTTTAACGCGGTGGATATTATTGTGGTCGGGAGGTTTGACAGCAGTCAGGCACTCGCGGCAGTCGGTTCGACAACTGCACTGATCAATATTTTCACTAATCTGTTTATCGGCATCTCACTCGGGGCAAATGTCCTTGCAGCCCGGTATTTCGCAGCAGGGCGCGATAAAGAAATGTCAGAGGCGGTACATACGGCGATCACTCTTGCACTGATCAGCGGCATTATTATGGCGTTTGTCGGAGCAGGGGCTTCCAGACTGGCACTTGACCTTATGGATACGCCTGCGGATGTGATCGACCAGTCTGTTACTTATATGAGAATCTATTTTATGGGAATGCCGTTCTTTATGTTATATAACTACGGAGCAGCGGTCTTAAGAGCAGTAGGCGATACCAAGCGTCCGCTGCTCTTCCTTGCGGTCGCAGGCATGGCGAATGTGGTGCTGGATCTGCTGCTGGTCATCGTGATCCCACTGGGCGTGGCGGGCGTTGCCATCGGAACGGTAAGCTCCCAGTTCGTTTCCTGTATACTGGTGCTGTGGTGTCTCCACAGGTCAGAGGGAAGTTATCAGCTCCGTTTTTCGAAGCTTACGATTAAATGGATCTATCTAAGACGTATCTTCCAGGTGGGGATACCTGCAGGGATCCAGAGTACAGTGATCAATTTTTCTAATGCCATGCTCCAGTCGTCTGTCAATTCGTTCGGTTCGACGGCAATGGCAGGCTATACGGCGGCAAACAATGTGCTGGGCTTTCTGTATGTATCAGTTAACGCCGTCACACAGGCGTGTATGAGTTTCACCAGCCAGAACTACAGTGTGGGCAAGCAGAAACGTATGGACCGGGTACTTCTGGACTGCATGATCCTGTCGGCGGGGGTATCAGCCGTGCTCGGCGTCGGAGCGTACGTATTCGGTTCGCAGGTCCTCGGGATCTATACATCGGATGCAGAAGTAATTAAGTGCGGCATGGAGATCCTGTCGATCACGACAGTACCGTACTTCCTCTGCGGTATTATGGATCTGATCCCTGGCGCCCTTCGGGGAATGGGACATTCCGCCGTACCTATGGTATTGTCTGTGATCGGTACAGTTGGGACAAGGATCGTGTGGATCTACGGATTCTTCCCGCATCACAGGTCGCTGTTCTTCCTGTTTATCTCCTATCCGGGATCATGGATCGCGACGATCCTCATGCAGGCAGTGTGCTTCTATTTCGTTCGAAAAAAGTGTATACGACAGTTAAAAACCGTTAATGGATAAAAAATGGAAATGGGGACGTAGTAAAATTCGATTTTACTACGTCCCCATTTCCACTTTTGGATAAATCTACCATATGCCGAGCACGTGCTGCATCCCTAAACTTACAAGTGAGATTCCCAGCCAGCAGCAGAATCCTGTGAAGATCGGTTTTCCGCCGGTCTTGACCAGTTTGACGATGTTTGTATTGAGACCGATGGCAGCCATCGCCATGACGATCAGGAACTTGCTCAGTTCTTTGAGTGGATCGGTTACAGCTGCCGGGAGCTGGAATACAGTTGTCACAACAGAGGCGAGCACGAAGAACAGAACAAAGAACGGGAAGGATTTTTTCAGGCTGAAAGTTGAGCCTTCTGAATTCTTCTCTTTTCTTCCACGCCAGATGGCAAGGACCAGTGTGATCGGTATGATCGCAAGGGTTCTTGTCATTTTTACAATAGCGGCAGATTCCAGCGTATTGCTTCCGTGAATGCCGTCCCATGCAGTTGCCGCCGCGGTGACGGAAGAGGTGTCGTTGATGGCGGTTCCGGCAAACAGGCCGAATCCTTCATTGCTTAAGTCCAGCATAGCTCCCCGTGTAGGGAAGATGAGGGCAGCGAGCACGTTAAAGAGGAAGATGACAGAGATGGACTGCGCCACTTCCTCGTCATTTGCTTCGATCACAGGTGCTGTAGCAGCGATGGCACTCCCACCGCAGATTGAGGATCCTACGCCCACAAGAATTGCATTGTTCGTGCGGAGCTTCAGAGCCTTATATAAAATGAACGCGATGATCAGGGAGGTCGCAATCGTGGAAAGGATGATCGGAAGCGACTGCTTTCCCTTGGCAAGGATTTCTGTCAGGTTCATGCCGAAGCCTAAGAAGACGACTGCGGCCTGAAGAATCTTCTTTGATGTATAGTTGACACCTGCTGTAAAGGGTTCCTTTTTTGTAAGGAGCAGTGTAAGGATCATACCGATCAGTATGGCGAATACCGGGCCGCCTATGACGGGAACCGCCTGTCCGAGAAACCACGATGGTACTGCAATGATAAGGCAGAGCAGGAGACCTGCTCCATTTTTCTTTACAAAGTTCATTTTTATAT
>DYCJ01000250.1:0-2711 GCA_019418195.1 Clostridiales bacterium
ATTATGGGGACTACAGAAAAAACAGAAACGTTGACAACAAAAACTTATCACGAACAGAAATATATCGACAATACACTGCGGCTCAGATCGATCCTTAAGACATTGCCGCCGTTTGCAAAGGATTATTTTCGTGCGGTCGAGCCGACCACATCAGCAAGGACGCGTATTTCCTATGCTTATGACATCCGCGTTTTCTTTCATTTTTTAATGGAAAACAACCCTGTATATAAGAATTATGCGATCGATCAGTTTACTCTGCAGGATCTGGAACGCTTAGAACCTGTTGATATCGAGGAATATCAGGAATACCTTAAAGTGTATGAAAATGACGAAAAAAAACAGATCACGAACACGGAAAAGGGACTTGCGCGCAAGATGTCAGCCCTGAGAAGTTTCTATGGTTATTACTATAAGAGGCAGGCGATCACTAAGAATCCGACTTTACTTGTCGATATGCCGAAACTTCACGATAAAGCCATCATCCGTCTTGATACCGATGAGGTGACCAAGCTTCTCGATTATGTAGATCATGGCGGGGACAATCTTACCGGTCAGCGCAAAGTATATTATGAAAAGACAAAAAACCGTGATCTTGCAATCCTGACCCTTCTTCTTGGGACAGGTATCCGTGTATCCGAATGTGTAGGACTTGATATACAGGATGTGGATTTCAAAAATAATGGTATCAAGGTAACTCGGAAAGGCGGAAATGAAATGGTCGTCTATTTCGGCGAGGAAGTCGAAAATGCCCTCAAGACCTATATGTATACGACACGCAAGACTACTCTCCCGCTTCCAGGCCATGAAAATGCCCTTTTTCTCTCTACCCAGAAAAAACGTATGGGCGTACAGGCTGTCGAGAATATGGTCAAGAAATATGCCCGTGAGGTGACTCCAAATAAGAAGATCACCCCCCATAAGCTCCGCAGCACCTACGGTACAGCGCTCTACAAGGAGACAGGTGATATTTACCTTGTCGCGGACGTTCTCGGCCACAAGGACGTAAATACGACCAAAAAACACTATGCGGCAATCGATGAGAACCGCAGGCGGAAAGCCGCCGGAGCTGTCAAGCTCCGGGAGATATGATCAATAGTCCGTTTATCTTACTCTTCTTAAAACAAGTACATAGAGCCGGGACAGGTTGCGGGCATACTGTGTCATCAGCGAAGAAAGTTCCGGCTCTCCTTCTATATAGCGCTGATACTTCATTCCCTCGATATTCTTCAGTTTTTTCTCTTTTTTCAGATGCAGCATCTCCTGAATCTGGTTCAGGACATAATCCGTATATGAAATGTACTGTTCCATGATCTTTCTCGCCTCCGCTCCCCTCTTTTTATGTTTGATCTGAAAGAACATCTGCTGGATCTCGGAAGCCATACACCATGTTATATTCAAGATCTTATTAAAGTACTCTCTGTCTTTATCGTCCTTTTCCACTTTCGGCAGATCGCTCCTGATCTGAGCCAGAACTGTGTGATATTGGAGCTGTGCATCACAGATTCTCCAGTAGTCCAGCTGATTTGTCAGAGAATCTTCCAGCATGCGCAGATACATATGATGCATATGAAACAAAAGTTGCAGATTATAGCGCACCTGACTTCCCAGACTTGTAGGGAAGAAAAATCTGTTTATGATCAGTACAAATAGAACCGCAGATACTATATAAGCCATACGGAGGAAAACAGCCATTGTCTCCCCCATGGCAAGCGTTGTCATGGACAGAGCAAAGCATGTGACAAACAGCGCATGTATGATCGTGCCGGGTGTAGCTGTATACATACAGGTCACCATAATTCCCGAAAGGATCAGATGGGAAGCCATCGTATTACAGAATGGCAGAACAAGCGCGACTATGATACATCCCGCTGCAGTCCCCAGGAAACGCGTGCGCATACGGTAATTGCTGTCCTCATACATCGGCCTTAATAGGAGGAATGCATTCATGACAAACCAATAGGAATGATCATCATAAAACAGAAGGTTAAATGCCATTCCCACCATCAGGACAATACTCATCCGCAGTGCAAAGCGCATCTCAAATGTATCCGGGCGAAAATGCGCAAGAATCTTCTCTCTAAACCGGTGTTTAGGCGGTATCTCCCATTGTTCACTCAGGATTCCCTGATCTTTTCTTTCCGACTGATAAAGGATAAAAAGAAACATCCGAAAAAAGTTTGCCACATGCCGGTGAAAGATATCCTTTCCTTTTTCAGCTTCCACAAGGAGTCTGCGGCCTTCTTTTTTCAAAGGCCGGTTCTCGGACCGGGTACCGGACAGGAACTGTTCCCACACACTCTCAGACCGGTCATGAAATTGCGGCAGTCTGACTTGTTTCATACTCGTACCTCTTGTAATTCTGTCATCAGATCAGTATAATATAAAAATATGCATCAAAAGAGAAAGGATCCGACAAAACTATGCAGTTACAGCGTTTACTAAGCTATACAAGAAAAGCCGTCGATGAATATGATATGATACAGGAAGGCGATCATATCGCAGTAGGGATATCCGGCGGGAAAGACAGTCTGACACTCCTATATGCACTCCATGGTCTCCGCCGTTTTTATCCGAAAAAATTTGAACTCAGTGCTATAACAGTGGATCTCGGATTTGAAGGCTTTGATCTCTCTCCGATCCAATCACTCTGCAGCGAGATGCAGGTTCCATATAAGATCGTTAAATCTGAAATATACGATATCCTTTTCAAC
>DYCJ01000250.1:2721-3379 GCA_019418195.1 Clostridiales bacterium
CAATAAAGTTGCGTATGCTCATCACAAAGATGATATTATCGAGACAATGCTCCTCTCGCTGATCTTTGAAGGACGCTTTCATTCATTTTCGCCCAGAACTTATCTGGATCGCATGGATCTGACCGTTATCCGTCCGCTCATGTTTGTCGACGAAATGGATGTCATCGGTTTTAAAAACAAATATGATCTCCCGGTAGTTAAGAGCAAGTGTCCAGTAGACGGCTACACAAAACGTCAGTATGCGAAAGAGCTGCTCAGGCAGCTCAACACTGATCATCCCGGTGCCAGAGAGAGGATGTTCCATGCGATCCTTTCCGGAAATATTTCCGGATGGCCGGAACGTTCGATCCACAACCGTACAAAATCTGACAAATCCTGACAATATTTATGATAAGCGGATGAAAGATATCCCGACAGATAAGAAATATATCTGCCGGGAAAATTCATCAGCTGTACCATTTATTCTTAAATCTTCCGTTTATCCTTTTCAATGCTTTCTTTCAGCTGGACATAATCTATGATTGCTTTTGCAGTTCCCTCAATCCCCAGTTCTGAACTGGTCAGACAGAGTTCATAACTTTCTGCATCCGACCATTTCTTATTTGTATAATAATTATAATAGCTGGAGCGTTTTTTATCTGTCTTGATGATCATATCC
>DYCJ01000251.1 GCA_019418195.1 Clostridiales bacterium
CCCTGATCGCGCACTTAGAAATCGCTGTTTTTGCGGACATTGCGAGCCGCGGGGATGGCGGTTTTTTACGTTAAGCATTGAGCAACGCGGAAAAGAAGAAGGAGAGCCATGGGGAAGTGCTTGCATTTCCCCATGGCTCTCCTTCTTCTTTTCTATGTGGCGAAAGCCACGACCGAGATGGAGCGAAGCGGAATCGAGGTACGCGCTGCTCGATGCGGCCGGAGCCGGTGCGTACATGTGGCGAAAGCCACGACCGACACATTGAACACTTGGCGAGGCATCGGCGAGCCTAGTGAGAAAGCGCGCAGAGCGGATGGAGCGAAGCGGAATCGAGGTACGCGCTGCTCGATGCGGCTGGAGCCGGTACGTGCATGTGGCGAAAGCCACGTTACATAATAATCGACTGAACAATATGCACGACCATAAGTACACATACTGCTGCTCCGAGTGCAATATGTATCCTGCGCCAGAGAACCTGCTTTGTTTTTTTCTTCAACGGTGTGAGAAGTGTAAGGATCAGGAGCAGCATCCATCCGAGCTTTCCGGTCATCATTGCGGGCCCGCTCCCCGCGAGGATGCCGTGTGCCAGCCCCGTGGCGAGCAGGATAACCCCGTAAACTGCGTGAAATCCTGTGACGTGCCTGATCCACGGATGTTTCTGTGCCGGTTCTGCTCGCTTCAGCGGGGCGAGCATACAGAGAATCAGCAGCAGTACGGATATGAGTGCAAGTATTTTTTCTAAAATGTTCAAAATAATACCCTCCGGTTCAAATAAACTATCATGAGTTATACACAACTAACCCGTATGATTATACCAGAAAAAACGGATTTGTAAAGAGGATATTATTTCCGATGGACAGAGCTATGCCTGTCTGAAGAATTCTCTTATATGAGCTGCAACGATCTTCATCAGTCTCTGTCGTGCCTCAACCGCTGCCCATGCAACATGGGGCGTGATGAAGAGCCGGCTTTTATCTTGTACTCCGAAGAGCGGATTATCCTTTGTCATAGGCTCAACAGAGAGCACGTCCAGCCCGGCAGCTCTGATCTCCCCGGAGTTAAGTGCTTCTGTGAGATCTGCTTCATTTACGATCGGTCCCCTGCCCAGATTCAGCAGGATGGCGTCCTGCTTCATTTTGTGGAATGCTTCGGCGTTCATGAGATTTTCTGTATATTCATTGAGCGGGGCGTGGATGGAGAGGATATCCGATTCGGTCAGGAGTGTGTCAAAGTCCACCTGCCGGTATCCCTCCTGGGCCGGAGCTCCTGACGCAGAATAGTATATGACCTTCGCGCCGAACAGTTTTGCGATATCGGCAACTCTCCGTCCGATTGTTCCGAGTCCGAGTATTCCCCATGTAACACTGCCCACCTCATGGAAGGGAGTGCCGAAATGAGTAAAGAGAGAGGAAGCTGCGTATCCGCCTGTTCTGACATAATCATCATAATACCTCAAATTTTCCATCAGATAGAAGAGCATGGCAAATGTATGCTGTGCCACGGATTCAGTGGAATACCCGGCCGCATTGCGCCACTCGATCCCGCGCCGCGCAAGATACTCTTTGTCCAGATTGTTTGTCCCTGTCGCACTGACACAGACAAGTTTTAAGTTCCGGGCGGATGCGATAGTGGCTTCGCTGACCGGAACTTTGTTTACTACGATCACATCTGCGTCTTGAATGCGCTCCGGAACTTCTTCAGGGGAAGTGCGCGGGTATTTTACGGTTACGCCGAGCTGTTCAAATTCGGAAAAATCAACGTCGCTGCCGAGTGACTCGGCATCCAGGAATACAATCTTCATAATATAAATACCTCCAGATTAAATTATTTATTATTTTTTCGGACAGATGAAGGAGTACAGCCATATATTTCTTTAAAAGTGCGGTTAAACAGTTTCTGATTGGAAAAGCCGTTCTTTTCTGCAAGTTCACTGACCGGTGCGTCAGTCCGGATCAGATCCTGATAGATATGGGAAACACGGACTTCATTTACATATTGCAGAAAGGATATTCCCATATTCTTTTTGAAGAAACGGCAGAAATATTCTTTACCCAGCCCGAGGTGCCCTGCAATGTCATGAAGAGAAACCGGCTCCCGGAAATGCTCTTCTACATAAGTAATGACATTTCTGATACGTTCCAGAGTAAGTTTATCTGTCGAGTTGTCATTCGATACAGCCCGGACAGAGAAAAAACGGATCAAATGTGCCAGAATCTGCAAGATGATCCCTTCAGCTTCCATAAGATACGCAGAGACATCCTCGATATAGAGTCTGGTAAGCTGTTCCATCTGTTTGCAAATGGAAAGGTATTCAGGAAATTGTTCATCAGTGAGCTTATCCGGAATACAGTGTATCTGATACATATCAAGATCCGGAAGATACTTTTCCATATATTTTCTTGAGATATGGATACAGATAAACATGGATGTATCACTGTAGGTGTATGTGCTGTGTACCTGACGAGAATCGATCACAGTAAAATGTTTGTTCGAAATCTGATATTTCTGCCCTTCGATCTGGATCGTGGATTCACCGTTGAGAGGGTACAGCAGTTCGATCTCTTCGTGCCAGTGCAGAGGGTGATAACCGCCGGGCGTTGTGTAATATGCCAGTTGGATGCCAAGTTCATTTATCTCCTGAAATGTTTCGTAATATGGCTGCTCCATGCCAGATAACCTCCAGTCGTCCAATCTATGGAAAGAATAAATGATAGACAGTAAAAAGTCAATATCGACTTAAAACAGGTCAATAAACAGACTGTTCTGCATGCATTTCAGGAGCTATTATAATAGGCGTAGACAGAAAACAGCAACAAGAAAAGGAGAGATAAATAATGAGTACAATTGCAGTAAACAAAAGCAGATATGCAGTAAAAGAAAATAATGCAAAAAAAGTTTCACTGAAAGAAAGACTGAGAAAATATTTCGAAGAGAATGCAGAAACAATTACGGCAGGACTTCTCTTTATGAGCGGAAGCGCAAGCGCCTACAATCTGTACCGTTCAATGAGATAATGGGCAGAGGTACGGCGTAAGATGGAAGAACTAAATACACAAGACCAGAAGAGCTGACAGAGTGGTAATGGAAAGAAAATCACTCTGCCGGCTCTTTTTTTGCATTTAACATCCTTTATCATAAATTTAATTTTTACTTTACCTGATACTTCAGCCTCATTTAACACAACAACATTAAAATATTTATCCGAATATAAGTATAGAAGGACAGATAAATAAAAAATGAAAAACAAACGATTAAATGTTGTGATACGGGTGCTTCCCGTGGTGATCGTGCTTGCGATACTTGCAGGGATCGCCATGTGGATAAACAGAGCAAATGAAAATGAAACAACGCCAGACAGCGG
>DYCJ01000252.1 GCA_019418195.1 Clostridiales bacterium
CAAGCGCACCGTCCTCTTCAATCTCTACATTCAGTACGGCTGCTGATCGGAGGATGATCGTTTTCAGTTCTTCATCCGTATAGAATTCCAGCCGGTTTACCACTCCAAACCGGTCACGTAAAGGGGCTGTCAGCATCCCCGCCCTTGTGGTAGCGCCGACCAGAGTGAATTTCGGAAGATTCAGTCTTATGGAACGCGCTCCGGCACCTTTGCCGATCATAATGTCAATGGCATAATCTTCCATGGCCGGATAAAGTACCTCTTCCACCTGGCGGTTGAGGCGGTGGATTTCATCTACAAAGAGTACGTCGTGTTCCTGCAGGC
The DNA here is from genome assembly GCA_019418195.1 of Clostridiales bacterium. Lineage (GTDB taxonomy): Bacteria > Bacillota > Clostridia > Lachnospirales > Lachnospiraceae > Mediterraneibacter. The sequence goes on from DYCJ01000252.1 coordinate 325, forward strand.
TGTTCAGGATCGCAGCCATCTCTCCCGGCTTCTCAATAGCAGGTCCTGAAGTGACTTTCATATGCACTCCCATCTCATTGGCAATGATGCCTGCAAGTGTTGTTTTCCCAAGTCCGGGCGGCCCATAGAACAGAACGTGATCCAAAGCCTCTCCTCTCGCTTTGGCAGCCTCTATATATACAGACAGCGTCTGTTTGGCTTTCTCCTGCCCGATATAATCTGTCAGGCGCTGGGGGCGCAGTTCACCCTCGATCTTAAGATCTTCTTCCAGATTTTCAGTTGTTATGATTCGTTTTCCCATAATAATCTAAACAATCCTCTTCTCAGAAAAGATATTTTAATGCCTCTTTCAGTATGTCTTCTACAGTCTGGCAGTCCGGAGATGTCTTCTTGACCGCACGGAGGCTCTCAGCATTTCCGTAACCAAGAGCAACAAGAGCCTGCACTGCCTCTGCCTGCATGCTGCTTTCCGCCTCTCCTGCCTGAAGCCGGTCTGCATCGCCGCCGTGCGCTGCGTTGTTCAGTACATCTTCTATGTCTACTTTGTCCCTGAGCTCCAGGATCAGCTTCTCTGCCGTCTTTTTTCCGATGCCCGGTGCAGCGGAAATCGCTTTTGCATCGCCCGACATAATGGCGAACCGCAGTTCGTCCGGAGACATACAGGAGAGAATGTTCAGTCCTCCTTTCGGACCGATGCCGCTCACGCCGATGACCAGCTTAAAAATCTCCAGATCATCCTTTGTGAGAAAACCGAACAGCTGCATTGCGTCTTCCTTGACATTGAGATAAGTATATAATTTTACTTCATTTCCGGGCTGCGGGAGCAGCGATAATGCCTGTTGCGGCATATACACGCCATATCCGACTCCGCCTACGTCTACGATGGCTTTCTGCGGCTCTACTGCCGCAAGCTCTCCTCTTACATATGAAATCATATTTCCTTTTTCCTTTACTAACTTATTGGAACGACAGATTCCGGATTCTTTTCAGGACCTCTCCCGCCACTGCTCCGATCACGGCACCGGTGATCAGACCAGCGATCAGAAGCACAGGAAGATAATACCCCACCTGATAGGTCTCGACTACGATCATCGCCACGATCAGCTGTCCGATGTTATGACACACTCCTCCGGCCATACTGATCCCAGCCACGCTGAACCGGTCTTTTCTTTTCAGCAGTGCCATGACCGCCAGGCTCAGGACGCCGCCGGCAAGGCTATATACGATACTGAACAGGTTTCCAAAGATGAATCCGGCAATTATGATCCGCACTACAGACAACAGGAGTGCTTCCCGCCAGTCAGTCTTATACAGTACGATCACAATGATCAGATTCGCCAGACCGAGTTTGATGCCCGGAACTCCGAACTGAATCGGGATCAGTGTCTCTATATAGCTGAAGATCAGTGCAAGAGCCGTAAGTACACCGAAATATGCTGCTCTGTTTTTCAATCTCTTATTCCTTTCTATTGTGCGACTGCATCCAGTCCGCTCTCTTCAGGACTTACGATAGTGATAACAACCTGATTCGGAAGACAGATGATGCTCTCTCCGTTTTTTGAAACCGCTCTGTGGTTTACACAGAGCTGGTCCGGGCAGTCAGCCCATTCCATGCGTGCCGCTCCATCTTCAATCACTACACGGTTTGTATCGTCTATCTCTATCGTCTGCTCATCAGTGAGATTATACGTGCCGAAATGCTCTCCATCGACAGATATTTCTACGAGATGCTCCCCGCTGTCCTGTCGGAAAAACTGGTATGCCAGGATCACTGCAGCCACAGCCAGGACTGCTCCTGCCAGGATCAGATCACTTCTTTTCATAATCAGTTACCTCTGGTTAACTATAGTTAAATCTTCACCTATGATATCATAGCACACAGATTTTTATTATGCAATCACATGTTCGATTGTTGTGATCCATAGAATGATCGATTATTGTAGTCAGAGAGGAAATCATATATAATAAACAAGATTACAAAAGGCAGAAAGGAAACAAGAGCTTTGAGTCAGAAAAAATCAGGAGTATTTTTTATAACAGCGGTACTCTTATCTGCTGCCCTGCTCTCCGGATGTACGACTCCCCCGCAGAGCGAGTCGCTTACTATGACCGGAACATATTTTGATACTGTTGTACAGATCGAAGTATGGGGGGCGGATCAGGATATCATGGATCATTGTCGGGAGATGTGCGAAAACTATGAGCAGATGCTCAGTGCGACGATAGATACAAGTGAGATTTCGGAAATAAATAATGCCGGAGGAGAGCCGGTAACAGTTTCGGATGAGACAGCTGAACTTATAGAAAAAGGAATTGAATACGGAGAAATATCAGGCGGACTTTTTGATATAACGATTGCCCCTGCATCAGGTCTCTGGAATTTTACAGACAATGAAGACAAGACACTTCCCGATCCAGACGAGCTGGCAGAAGCAGTCACGCATATAGATTACCACTGCGTTAATGTAGACGGCAATACGGTCGTTCTAACGGATCCGGAAGCACAGATCGATCTGGGAGGCATTGCCAAAGGATATATTGCGGACCAGTTGAAAGAATATCTTGAGAGCGAAGGCATCGAACATGCACTTGTTGACCTGGGCGGAAATATGCTCGCACTTGGAGGACGTTACGACGGAACAGACTTCCGTATTGGTCTGCAGATGCCGTTTGCGGAGACAGGAACCGTTATGGTAGCGGTATCCATAAATGACCAGTCCGTTGTGACATCCGGTGATTATGAAAGGTATTTTGAAAAAGACGGAGTGATCTACCATCACATTCTTGATCCTGATACAGGATATCCCGTGCAGAATGATCTTGATCAGGTGACGATCATCTCTGATAAATCAGTAGACGGTGATGCCCTGAGCACAACCTGCTTCGCCATGGGCCTGGAAGGCGGACTTGAACTGATCCGAAGTCTCGACGGCGTGGAAGCCGTGTTCGTCACAAAAGACGGGGAGATCCATACAAGCAGTAACGAGATCGAATTAGAAGTGCTGGAGTAAAATTCGTGTTTTCCGTACTAACAA
>DYCJ01000253.1:0-697 GCA_019418195.1 Clostridiales bacterium
ACTCGCAAAGCCGCACTTACGTGCTTACTGCGGCTGCCGCCGCTTCTTTGCTCGTATACAGGCGCTCACTCCGCCCATGCAGGGCCGGGCTGCTCCTTATGCAAGCATAAAGCCTCCCGTCCTGCATGGGCGGGTGAACTGTTACTCCTATATTATATACTGTTTCTTCTGATTCGGAAACCCCTTGCCTTTTTATGGGTATCCATGGTAATATATGCGGTGGTGCGTAATGAATTGAAATATTTAGTTTTATTATAAGGAGAAAAATCAGTATGATCAGTGCAAACAATGTGACACTGCGCGTAGGCAAGAAAGCGCTTTTTGAGGATGTCAACATCAAGTTCACAGAAGGCAACTGCTACGGCCTCATCGGAGCCAACGGTGCGGGAAAATCTACATTTCTGAAGATCCTGTCCGGACAGCTTGAGCCGACGAAAGGTGAAATTGCTATCACTCCGGGAGAAAGATTATCATTCCTGCAGCAGGATCATTTTAAATATGACGAATATCCGGTTCTCGACACAGTTATCATGGGAAATGCCAGACTGTATGAGATCATGAAAGAAAAGGAAGTCATCTATGCGAAAGAAGACTTTACAGAGGAGGACGGGATCAAGGCAAGTGAGCTTGAAGCTGAATTTGCTACAATGAACGGCTGGGAAGCCGAATCTGATGCCGCCGCCCTTCTGAACGGGCT
>DYCJ01000253.1:707-3351 GCA_019418195.1 Clostridiales bacterium
GGGCTTGGCATTGATACGGAACTTCACTATAAATATATGAGAGACCTGACTGGTCCTGAAAAAGTGAAGGTGCTGCTCGCTCAGGCGCTGTTCGGGAACCCGGACATCCTGCTTCTTGACGAGCCGACCAACCATCTTGATCTGGACGCCATCGCATGGCTCGAGGAATTCCTGATCAACTTTGACAATACAGTGATCGTTGTATCCCATGACCGTTACTTCTTAAACAAAGTATGTACTCAGATTGCGGATATCGATTACGGAAAAATACAGCTCTATGCCGGAAACTATGACTTCTGGTATGAGTCGAGCCAGCTCCTGATCCGCCAGATGAAAGAGGCGAACAAGAAAAAGGAAGAAAAGATCAAAGAACTCCAGGAGTTTATCTCCCGATTCAGCGCCAACGCTTCCAAATCCAAACAGGCTACTTCAAGGAAGCGTGCACTGGAGAAAATCCAGCTCGATGAGATCAAGCCGTCCAGCAGAAAATATCCATATATCGACTTCCGTCCGAACCGGGAGATCGGTAATGAGGTTCTTACAGTCGAGGGACTCTCAAAGACGATCGACGGAGAAAAGGTGCTGGACAACATCAGTTTTACTCTCGGACATGATGATAAAGTGGCATTTGTCGGCAGCAACGAGCTCGCCAAGACCGTGCTGTTCAAAATCCTGATCGGTGAGATGGAACCGGATGAGGGAACATATAAATGGGGTGTTACTACTTCTCAGGCATACTTCCCGAAGGATTTCGGAGGAGAATTTGACAGTGACTACAATATTACGGAATGGCTCACCCAGTATTCTGAAGAAAAGGACGTCACATATGTCCGTGGTTTCCTCGGCCGTATGCTCTTCTCCGGTGAAGACGGCGTAAAAAAACTGAAGGTATTATCCGGGGGTGAAAAAGTCCGCTGCCTGCTCTCTAAAATGATGATCTCAGGCGCAAATGTCCTGCTGCTTGATGAGCCGACCAACCATCTTGATATGGAAGCGATCACAGCCCTCAACAACGGTATGATCAAATTCCCGGGCGTGCTCCTCTTCACCTCAAGAGACCATCAGATTGTCCAGACAACAGCGAACCGTATCATGGAAATCGTGCCGGGCGGACATCTCATCGATAAGATCACCACATACGATGAGTATCTGGAAAGTGACGAGATGGCGAGAAAGAGACAGACATACTCTGTACAGACAGAGGAGAATGATTAAAATTTTTATTTTGAGGGTTTTCATTTACCCTCAACTCTGATATAATAATAAAGCTGTGGATGCCTGATCTGCATCCGCAGCTCATGTAATCAGGAGACGTATCGAAGTGGTCATAACGGGGCGCACTCGAAATGCGTTTGCCCTCCGGGGCACGAGGGTTCGAATCCCTCCGTCTCCGCTCTGCAATTGAACAGCTATATAAGATCGTGGCCGCTCAGACTGCATGTATCATATTTGCAGGACTGAAGCGGTCATTTTCGTCCGCAGACCTTTCTGATCCCGCAGGTCGAAAAGAGTCGAATTCTTTTCCTTGTCTGACAAAAACCTGCATTTTACGATATTATAGGTGTTCCCACGAACAGGCGGCTCAGACCAGATTAGAGAGGGCATGCGGATGGATTATGAAAAAGTAATTATCAACACTCTGGATTCCTTTGGAGTCAGCCGTTCCTACACGGGGTATAATTATGTTGTATACAGTCTCCAGCTCATTCTCGAAGACGAAGAGCGCATCGACTGTATCACAAAGACATTATATCTTGACGTAGCGAAACATTTCCACACAACCTGGAGCTGTGTTGAGAAGAATATGCGCACAATTGTAAACTGTGTATGGAATTCTCACAATACTGAACTGCTCGAGATCATCTTTAACCGATCAAACCGGAATAAGAAACCCACCAATAAAGAATTCTTCAAATATATGTATGATTATATCATTCAGCTCACTCATGAAGTGCAGATAGCAGACCGACATATTGCAGTCATATGTCCGATCTCGAATGCGTACTGTGAGGCACTGAGTGCTTTCTATATAAGACTGTCAAGAATGATGGAGTAACAGGAAACAGCCTCTGACTAATATCTGTCCGAGGCTGTTTCCATGTTTTGCGTATTTTCCCGTCAATACTGGCACATCACGATTACTTTCTGGGGTGTTGTCTGTGCCGGCATGCTGAATGTGCTCGCTGTATAATAAACGAGCAGTTCTGTATTCTCCGGGCTGCAGGTATACTGCTGTCCGTTCAGTGTCATCACGTTTGTCATCGGTCCTATATTCAGCTTCAGCGAACCGTCTGCTGATGCAAGCTCATCATCAAAGTAATCCAGCAGCACCTGCTGCCCTCTTCTCAAAGAGGTTATCAGCTCTGCCCGGTATTGAGGTGGATATACCGCAGGTGTGGGCAGATTTGTGTCATAAAATGCAGCAATACGCATACCCGGGCGCAGCCGTACATTATCAATCACGGTCGTATCTCCGGATACAACCACATTTACAATGTTAGAATCGCTGATGACGGACAATGTCATAGAACAACAGTCGTCGCCCCTGTTGATTGCCTGAATAATTCCTTCTACCTTTTCAAATGTTTCATATGCCATAACAGAGAGAGCTCCTTATTAAAGTCTTTCTATTATACTATGCAAA
>DYCJ01000254.1 GCA_019418195.1 Clostridiales bacterium
CAAAGGGGGAAAAAGTTTATGAAAAAGTGTTCTTCTTAAGAACAATTATAGTATAGAAAATAGATGTGTAAAAAGTGTGTTCAACTTTTGAATGGATTATGAACATTACGTAAAAAAGTATTGCAATCCTGTTTATAAAGAGTTATATTATATGTCGTAAAAAGGAATAAAATCTTCGGGGTCGGAAGTAAGTTCATAAATCAGAAAATCCCGGAAATACGCCGTTTGCAGGCATCTTTGAAGTGAAAAGAGGTCGGTTTTACGACAAATTTACGACAAATGAAATAAAAAACAGATCAGAAGAGCTCTGTAAAAGAAATACCTCGTCCTTGTGGCGGGGTATTTTTAAATTATAGATGTATAGCGGCGGATACTCTGGTATAATAAAGAAACATGGAAGTTTTAAATCAGATCAGGAGGAAACAGATGTACCTTAAAAGAAAGATATATAACAGGCTTGTACAGTGGAAAGATAATGCTGACCACAGCACGCTTGAGGTCAACGGCGCCAGACAGGTTGGCAAGACATATCTGATCAATAAATTTGCGGACGAAAATTTTGCACATAAAATATACGTTAATCTGTTTGAACTGAGCGGCAAACAGTTCCTGGACTGTTATAAGCAGGCTACACAGTGGCAGCCGGGGCAGAAAAGACCGGAGCATCCCCTGCATGATGCCTTTCATCTGTATGAACCGGATTTTCAGGATACAGATGATACAGTTATTATCATTGACGAGATTCAGGAGTCAGCGGAGATTTATAACCGGATCAGAGAGTTTACAAGACAGTTCCGGTGTCACTTTATTGTGACCGGGAGTTATCTGGGCAGAGTGTATGAACCGGAGTTCCGGTTTTCAAGCGGAGACGTGACAAAGCTTACGATCTATACGCTGTCATTTGAAGAATTTCTGGAAGCATATGATGCAGAGATTTATGAAAAGTATATGCAGATAACAGGTGAGGTACAGGAAGATTCCCTCTATGATAAGCTGAAAGCTATCTATGATATTTATTGTCAGGTGGGCGGCTATCCGAAAGTTGTACAGACATATCTGGAATCAAAAGATATACAGAAAGCACAGGGCGAACTCGTTAAGATCATTGACACATTTACAAATGAATCAATCCGATATTTTACAGATATTTTAGACAACAGAGTCTTTACTCAGATTTTCCTCTCTATATGCAGGATACTGAACCGTGAGAAAAAGGGGCTTGCAGAAGACAGCATCAGCGAGGAACTTCAGAAGATCGTCACAAGAGACTACTCAAGTAATATAACAAAAGCAGCTTGTAACAGAGCGATAAGCTGGCTTTATTTCTCCGGGATCATTGGTTTCTGTGCTAAGATAACTGAACTGGATATCATGGACTTTAAATCGGCGGGCAGATGCTATTTTATGGATCTGGGGGTAGCGAATTATTATCTGAAGCGGACAGGTACAGACGAGCGCGCTCTGAGCGGAACACTCAATGAGAACTATGTGTTTATTAATCTAAAGAAAAGGCAGGATTTCCCGCCGGAGATTGCTTTTGAAACGCCAGCTTTTGCGACCTATAAAGGCGGTGAAATAGATTTTGTCGTCCAGAGTTTAGAAGGAAACAGGCGTTATCTGGTGGAAGTGAAAACCGGAAAAGGAAGAGCTGAAACCGCGTTGAAAGCACTGCAGTCAGGAAAGGCAGACCGGCTTCTGTATCTGAAAGGAAATACAAAGGGTGGAGAAGATGGTAAAATTATAACAGTCCCGATTTATATGCTGGAGAGATATAAGTTCTGAGATATCAATATTAAAAAGTGATACAGAAGATTAAGAAATTTCACAAATCCCGAAAACCCACTTGAAATCGCGCTTATAAAGAGTTATATTAGTACACGTAAAAGGAATAAAATCTTCGGGGTCGGGTGTAAGTCCCAACCGGCGGTATAGTCCGCGAACTGCTTCACAGCAGCCGAACCGGTGACCTTCTGATAAGAAGGAATTCCGGTACCGACAGTATAGTCTGGATGAGAGAAGAGATTTATAGTCGTCCGTATATATTTTGTGTATCAGACGACAGTCCATTGCATGAGAGATTAACCCCGGAAAGAGATTTCCGGGGTTTTATTTTGCGCGATACGGCTGATGGACGAAATTTCCGTGAAGATTGCCTTTTTCAAAATAATTTGCCGCATGTGCGGCGGAAAAAGGAGAGAAGAAAGATGAGTACAGAAACAAAAACAACAGTGCAGTCACAGGTGAAGGAGAGGTTCGGCGTCAGAGCCCTTGTGAATATCGGCATGCTTGCGGCAATCGCGGTCATTTTGATGCTTTTTGAGATTCCCCTGCCGTTTGCTCCGTCATTTTACGAGATTGACTTCAGCGAGGTGCCCGTCATGGTAGGATGCTTTGCGATGGGACCCTTTGCAGGAGCTCTCATAGAGTTTGTAAAGATCCTGCTCAATTTTGTTTTTACAGGTACAGATACAGCCGGAGTAGGTGAGCTGGCGAACTTTATCATCGGTTGTTCGCTCTGTGTTCCGGCAGGTCTGATCTACAGGAGAAAACGTACAAGAACAACAGCGCTTATCGGTATGGCTGCAGGCACGGTTGCAATGACGGTGATCGGATGCGCAGTGAATGCATTTGTCCTTCTGCCGACTTATGCTACAGCGTTCGGAATGCCGATCGATGCTCTTGTGGAAATGGGAACAGCAGTGAACCCGGCGATCAATAGCCTGACCACATTTGTATTCTTTGCGGTTGCACCATTTAATATCCTGAAAGGCGTGCTCGTATCCGCTATTGTGTTCCTTATCTATAAAAAGATCAGCCCGATCTTCAGGATGCGTCTGTCATGAGAGGGCGAACAGTAAAACTGGTTAAAATGGGAGCGATGGTAGCGATATCGGTCGCGCTGGTTTATCTTATCCATTTTCCTATCTTCCCGGCAGTTGCATTTCTGGAATATGATCCGGCAGACATCCCGATCCTGATTGGTACTTTTGCTTTTGGACCTCTTGCAGGGCTGGCCCTGACAGTAGTAACTTCTGTGATCCAGGGGCTGACAGTGAGTTCCGGAAGCGGACTTTATGGCATCCTGATGCATGTGATCGCGACAGGGATGCTGGTCATCGTATCCGGGTCAATCTACGGTCGCAAATATTGTCATTACTCCTCTTTTTATGGGAGTTTCGGCAGAAGCCGTGTGGTCTCTTATGCCATTTATTGTCGGATTTAATTTGATCAAGGCTGGAATCAATGGCGGAGTTACTTTTCTCCTTTACAAACGGATTGCCAATTTTTTGAGGAGATAGATGACTCCCGCTTCTTTATGG
>DYCJ01000255.1:0-1877 GCA_019418195.1 Clostridiales bacterium
AAATGGAACTTCGGCATCTGCGTGGATCCTGGCAACGTAGAGGAGATCACCGGGGCCATCCGGTATTTGCTGGACCATCCGGAGGAGGCCCGTCGTATGGGCGAAAACGGCCGCCGGGCGGTGAAAGAGGCATTTAACTGGAACGTAGAGGAGGCAAAACTCCTGGAACTGTATGCCGAGCTCTGTACTGCCGGCGGGAAGGAGGTCCCCGTATGACCCGAAGGAAAAAAATAGCGGTGATCGTCGCTGCCCTCTGCGGGTGTGCCCTTGTCTTTTCGGTGGCGGCACTTACCGTGGCAAGACCTTTGACTGCCAAAGTGTACCACAGCATTCGTTCCTGGTATATCGAGTATTCCCAAAAGGAGGAGCTGGAGGCGCTGTATGATTATCAGCCGGAGTCTCCTGAACGCTTTGATGTGACCGCAGTCTCTCTGCCCACGGTCCAGCCGTTGACTGCAGAGGAAGAGGCCCTGTATCAAAAAACGGTCCTGGCAGTCCTGCAGGAGGATCTCTGGACGCCCCGGGATCTGTACGATGCGGCGAATTATCTGATAGTCCCTCTGCATTACGCATTCTATTCCCGGGACCAGGAAAAGATCGACGCCTTTCACCAGTTCTTCACCCGATTTTCCCAGGATCTCAACGGAGCGGATACCTATGAATACCGAGCGGATGTCGCTCGTATAGGGGATGCGTTGCACTTCAATTATTTCGTCAGTGAATATCTTCGCCTTTGTGCCATGTCCGGACAGGTGACAGAGAGTCTTCCTGTGCTCTATCAGGAGGTCTATCAGGACACCGTGGTCATGTTTGAGGAGACTATGGATGGATGGACCAGCCTTGGAAGTTACCGCAAACGGCTGGAGCAGGTCCTGCTGCACCGGGAGTTTCCCCGCTCCTTTGACAGTGCGCTCTCCGGAGCAGAGCTGGCCACAGTGGCCGCGCTGTGCAATCTCCGGGTCGTGGCAAAGTTCATGGACTATGAGGACACACAGCTGCTGCAGGACGCAGCGCTTCTGGGATACCTAGTCTATCAGGATCCTGAAATCATTACGCCTACGCAAAAAGGCGGCTTTTTATTCCAGGTGGGGGTATGGAGCGACTATCCGGACATGCAGTATGCCGGCAACAGGGAGGTCACACCGGATATGCAGCCCAATCCCCGGGATGATATCGTGATGGATACCAACCATTTTGCTATGTATATCCCCTGGATGCTCAGTTTCCAGCTTGCCCAGACCTATCAAGAGCAATATGATCTCTTTACCCGGCGCAGGGAAGAGCTCGCCAATCAATTCGTCCATTACGTGATTCAATATGAGGATGGCGCGCCTCTGGCCACCACCTTCATGGACGGGACCTGCGGCGTGTATCGCTACGACTACCACGGAGATGGGATTGGAGAGCAGGGGTACAGTCTGTCCAGCTCCCTGCTTCTGGGGCGATGGGCACTGTTAGATGACCCACGGATCACGGAGGTCTACGGCGACCTTCTGGCACAGTTCCCGCTTTCCACTGGAATGGAGAACCCCTATTACGACTATGCCACCGTCCGGGAGCAAAACCCCTTCTTCGATTCGGATACTGCCTTTGACAACGGCATGATGGAGTGCATCACCACTGTGGCGTACCGTCTGTATGCTGACTGACAACTACTGGAATCCTGTTAACATATCTCCAGTTTTCGCACCTATTTGCAGATATGTTGTAGAAGGCTTGTCGGATGGGTAAAATCGTTGATAGAAGGCAAAATGGGAACCGACTTTTATTCGCAACAGAACATCATTAGGAGGACAAACACATGCGGTATCAACGTTGTACACGTTGTATCATGGATACAGTTGCCGATCCCAATATTACATTTGACGCTGAAGGAC
>DYCJ01000255.1:1887-2541 GCA_019418195.1 Clostridiales bacterium
CTGAAGGACATTGCCAATACTGCAATCATGCTATCGCGCAGATCAACACTACGACTTATTTTCCCAATGAAGAAGGGAAACGGCGTTTGGATACAATCCTGCCTCAAATCAAAGCAGATGGAAAGGGAAAGCCCTATGATTGCATAATGGGAATTTCCGGCGGCTTAGATTCCTCGTATTTGGCTTATCTGGGATATAAGTGGGGACTGCGCATTTTGGCCTTCCATGTGGATGACGGATATGATACGGAGATTTCCAAAGAAAATATCCGAAAACTGTGCGAAAAGGGCAATATTGAACTGCGCATAATTACCCCGGATCAATGCCAGTACGACGCGCTGACACACGCGTATATGGAAGCTGGAGTCCCCAATCTTGCAATTCCACAGGACAATATTTTGTTTGCTAGCCTTTATCGTGAGGTAGTTGCCACCAAGATCCCCTACTTTTTGAGCGGTGGTAACTTTGCGTTGGAATGCATTTTACAGAGGGGAAATACCCACGGTTCCATGGATTTAACAAATTTAAGGGATATTCAAAAGAAGTTTGGAACGGAGCCAATCGACAAACTCCACTTCATTTCCTCTTACAAAAAATATCTGATGAAGAAGACGGGGAGATTGAAAGAATTGCGTCTCCTCAACTATATTGATT
>DYCJ01000255.1:2551-3271 GCA_019418195.1 Clostridiales bacterium
ACAATCGAGATCGGGCTTTTCATGAATTGTCCGACTTCTGTGGATTTGAATATTACGGGCGAAAACACTTGGAGAATATTCTGACGGCGTTTATCCAACTTTATTGGCTTCCTCGAAAATTTAAGACGGACAAGCGGACATCTCATTTATCCAGTATGATTGTATCCGGCCAGATGACCCGGGAACAAGCGTTGAAGGAGTTAGAGGAACCGCTCTATGATGAGAAGATGATGGATGGTTACATTTCCATTATCAAAGGGCGTCTTGGCTTCAGTGATGCAGACTTTGATCGGATTATGAACGCCCCTGCCCATCAGCACACCGACTACAAAACGGATCGTTTAGACGCGATTTTGAGAAAGATCTTGCAGTAAATGAGAAATGCGCAGTATAACACCATGCTCGGATCGGCCGTATCTGGATTGCTGTCAACCATATAAAGGCGTTGCCGAACTTCCGTTTGTAACCGACTGCTGTGTGCGGCATGAGGCCAGAGACAATGGACCCCCTTCCAGACAAATGCGGTCTGGAAAAGGCGCACCCATCCACTGATACACCAATTATCAGGGACCTGATTCGGGTGGAGCGGCATACGTTGGCATTTTGCCCGTATGTTTTCGGACAGAATCCGGGAAACGGAACCTTTCTAATCGAAAAATTTCTCAGAAATAGGTGCGGATTTGGTATGATATTGGAACGCAATGGGACTTTACATCTTAC
>DYCJ01000256.1 GCA_019418195.1 Clostridiales bacterium
ACCATTTTTGTCTATATCTTTTGGAAAAATCAGTATTTGTCGTATAGATTAAAATGTGCGGATAAGAGGCCGGATCAGACTTCTTCCGTACTGCTCCGGCCTTAAGTGGGTGTATAATATATATCAATACATAGGGATGTATATTGATACCATCAATATAAGACTGAATCATTATAAGCAATGATCAGATTCTGACCTGCCTGTATGTTATCTGAATCAAGGTTATTCATGTCTTTGAGCACCTGTACGTATTCAGCAACTGAATTGTATTCATCTGTCATTGTAGCTTCAGCGATCGCCCAAAGTGTGTCCCCTGACTGGATCTCGATGCTTTTGTAATACTTATATACAGTATCATCGGCAGATGTTTTTTCATGTGCAGATACAAGAAATGCACCAAATGATATACAGATGACCATCATTAAAATGATACCTGTAAAAAATCTTCTGAAACGTTTTTTAGCGGAATTGCCGGATACCCTCTTTTTCATTTTAAAAACCCCTTTTCATTAGTTGAAATCAATACTCACATTAATCCTTTTGACTACATGAATTAAATTGTATACAAGTATACCTTGAATCGAACGTTTATTCATGCAAACAGCTGTTCTACATTTGATATTATATTGCGCGAACATCTGTTTGTCAATAGAAAAATCGAACATATTTTCGCAACAAATGTTTGCTTTTTCAGATTTGCTGTGGTAGTATAATAAGTAGTAAAATTATCGGAGGAAGTTATGGCTAAGGGAAAGATAAGTAAAAAACAGCAGGAAATATTAGAATATATCAAGATGCAGATTCTGCAGAGGGGATTTCCGCCGGCAGTCCGCGAGATATGCGAAGCGGTCAATCTGAAATCCACTTCTTCTGTCCACTCTCATCTTGAGACTCTTGAGAAGAACGGATACATAAGGAGAGACCCTACGAAACCGAGAGCGATCGAGATCCTGGATGACAATTTTAATCTTACGAGACGTGAGATGGTCAATGTTCCGATCGTTGGACAGGTAGCTGCGGGGCAGCCGATCCTGGCTCAGGAGAATATTGAGGACTACTTCCCTATTCCGGTCGAACATATGCCGAATAAGCAGACATTTATGTTGAAAGTAAAAGGCGAAAGCATGATCAATGCCGGGATCCTTGACGGGGATATGGTACTTGTAGAGGAAGACAACACCGCTTCAAACGGTGATATGGTCGTTGCGCTTGTAGATGACAGCGCGACCGTAAAGACTTTCTATAAGGAGGAAGGCGTTTATCGCCTCCAGCCCGAAAATGATTTTATGGATCCGATCATTGTTAAGGAAGTTTCTATTCTTGGTAAAGTGATCGGTGTGATCAGACTTTTCAAATAGATAATAATCAGCAAATATTAGAACAGGAGTCTGTAGTGATAATTCTACAGACTCCTGTTTTATATGTGTGCCTGACGGTACACGTTTCTTATGTGTTTTAAGATAAGGGGTTATTCAGAAAGTTCTTCAACTGTGATGTCTTTTCCATCTTTCCAGATTCTTTCCAGATCGTAGAACAGACGGTTATCTTTGTCAAATACATGGACAATGATATCCCCGAAATCGAGCAGAATCCAGCTTGAATTTGCACGGCCTTCACGCTGTTTGAGGTGATAACCAGCTTTGTGCAGCTCTTCCTCTACATTGTCAACCAGGGCGTTTACCTGACTGTCGCTGTTTCCGTTTGCGATGATGAAATAATCAGCGAGTACAGAAACTCCGGTGATATCGATGATCTTGATATCCTCGCCTTTTTTGTCGCTGAGTGCATCATATGCGATGCGTGCCATCTCTTTTGCCTGATTCATTTCATGCCTCCTTTTATAATTTATAAACTATAATTTTATTATTCGTACTTTTTATTTCTGATTATTTTTGATAATATTCGCAGGTACTTACTGTCATAGGGTCTACTGCTTTCCCGCCGTCATTCAGATACCGGACAGTATTTTTGGCAGACAGATATACAGCTCTGTCGATATCCTGAAATACAATGCCCCGGATTTCCTCCAGTCCGGGGATGATCCTTCTGTTTGGTTCAATATAATCCGCGATATAAATGATCTTTTCGAGCAGTGTCATACCCGGCCTTCCGGTTGTATGGCAGGTGATCGCATCAAGGACATCCTGGTCTTTGACTTTGTATTCATGGCGGGCAAGATAAGCGCCAAGTTTTGCGTGGACTAGCGCAGGCATTTCCAATTCGGATTCTGTAAGCTGAATATCATATTTCCCGCACAGTTTGATCTGCTCTTTTGCAGAACAGTATTTGCCGCAGTCATGCAGAAGCCCTGCTGTCAGTGCTTTCTGGATATCTGAGCCATAGCACATTGCAAGTGAAGCAGCAGTATACATGACGCCGATCGTATGCTCAAAGCGTTCCTTTTTCAGTTTTTTAGACAGATCTTTGCGGATCTTGAGAAGCTCTTCTGTCATAACTGTCAGACACTCCTTTACTCTGATTTTATCTTATAGAGAGCGTTGCTTTGAATGTATTCTGATACAACGTCCGGCACCATATAGCGGATGCTCAGGCCCTTCTCTGCTCTCCTGCGTATTGTTGTCGAAGAAATCTCCACAAGAGGCGCCTGCAGAAGCCGGATATCCGCCCCGTATTTTTCGTTCAGATACCGGATCTGAGCCTGCATACTCTCCGTGTCTTTGTCGTCCCGCATTGCCGCGAGGATCGTGCAGGAGGGGAAAATCTCGCGGAAGTTTTTCCACTGCTCGATGGAAAACAGTGAGTCCGCGCCGAGTATGAAAAAAAACTCATGCTCCGGATACATTTCCCGCAGTGCTCTCATTGTACTGTATGTGTACGAATGTTTTTTGGATAACGCTTCATAGAGATTCATCCGAAAATAAGGGACATCATCTGTTGCAAGCTTTACCATTTCAATGCGGTCGTCTAAAGATACTCCGCTCTCATCTGTCGTTTTATGAGGCGGATTTCCGTTGGGGAGAAACCATATCTCATCCAGATGGAAGTTTTCGTAGGCAAATTCTCCGAGAAGAAGGTGTCCGATGTGGATCGGATCAAACGTACCGCCCATGATTCCTATTTTCATATGATTCACCCTGTATTCTACTGTGGAAGGACGATCTTCTTTTTATCGTCTTTTCCCTCGCGGTAAAGCACGATCTTCTTGCCGATGACCTGCACGATCTCCGATCGAGTACGCTCGGAAATGATCTCAGCCAGTTCACGCGGATCGTCGGCGCAGTTCTTAAGGACACTGATCTTGAT
>DYCJ01000257.1 GCA_019418195.1 Clostridiales bacterium
GCAGTAACGCTGGCGTCTTTCATTATCCCGAAGATAGAAAAGGGAGAGTGGAAAAGGGTGCTGTTTGTTCCTACGGGGGCACTGATGTCTACTGTAAGCTTCAACGAGGGAGCGAGCGTGCCCGGGATCGCCCACGGGATCGTGCTGGAGCACTGGCCGCAGGCGCAATAACGCAATGCCCGCGTGCCCGGGAAAGCGCCGTGTCAAAAATCATTAAAATACTGGAAGGAGTGGAAAATATGGAATATATAACAGCGTTTGTAATAGGAGGCCTCATCTGCGCCGTGGTACAGATCCTTTTAGACCGCACGAAACTGATGCCGGGAAGGGTCATGGTACTTCTTGTGTGCACGGGTGCGCTGCTGGGATTCTGCGGGATCTACAAGCCGTTTCAAGAATTCGCCGGTTCCGGCGCCAGCGTGCCTCTGCTCGGATTCGGCAACGTGCTGTGGCAGGGGGTGAAGGAAGCAGTAGACCAGAACGGCTTTATTGGGATCTTTATGGGAGGATTCAAAGCAGGGGCAGTAGGTATATCGGCGGCCCTGATCTTTGGGTATATTGCATCCTTTATCTTTGATCCAAAGATGAAAAAATAGCGGATATAGATTGATAGTTCTGACATTATTTTGTGGATTACCACATAAAACTGGCACAATATGTCGGAAAGATGTAAAAAAGTGTATATTGACAGTAGAAATATGCAATGTTATTATAAGTTTTGAATTCACAGAAGTTTTTCTGTGTCATAATAAGAGACAAGGCAACAGGAGGGATAAGATTTCTAAAAACTTTATCCCTCTTTTTTCGAAGAATTATTATATCGAAAAGTTACATCACAGGTTAGGCAAAAGGAGGCGTTAGAATATGTGTGGAATCGTCGGATACGTAGGAGAAGAACAGGCGGCACCGATTCTTCTGGAAGGATTGTCAAAGCTTGAGTACAGAGGTTATGATTCTGCCGGAATCGCAGTGCGCAATGAGACGTCAGGAGATATCTCCATCGTCAAGGCAAAGGGAAGACTTAAGATCCTCTCAGAGAAGACGGATAACGGAAGAAGTGTGCACGGTACCTGCGGAATCGGTCATACTCGCTGGGCGACGCACGGGGAACCATCAGAGAACAATGCACATCCCCATTGCACAGATGACAGGTCTGTGGTACTGGTACATAATGGTATTATCGAAAATTACCAGGAACTGAAAGACAAACTGGTGAAATCGGGATATACATTTTATTCCCAGACAGATACAGAGATTGCTGTTAAACTGGTGGACTATTATTATAAGAAGACAGGGACTCCGCTGGAAGCACTCACAAGAAGTATGCTCCGTATCAGAGGCTCTTATGCATTCGGTGTGATGTTCCATGACCATCCGGGTAAGCTCTATGCAGCGAGAAAAGACAGCCCGCTAATCATCGGCAGGAGCAGTTCAGGAAGTTTGATCGCTTCCGATGTGCCAGCAATCCTGGACAAGACAAGAAACGTATATTATATCGATAACATGGAAATTGCAGAATTGACGAAAGATGAAGTGCATTTCTATAATATCGACCGGGAAGAGGTACAGAAAGAAATCGTCGAGATCAAATGGGATGCAGAGTCTGCAGAAAAAGGCGGATATGAGCATTTCATGCTCAAGGAGATTCACGAACAGCCGAAAGCAGTTCAGGATATGATCGGCGCCTATGTAAAAGACGGCGTGATTGATTTCTCAGAGGTTGGGCTGGAAGAAGAAACGCTCAAAAACGTCGAAAGAATTTATATCGTTGCCTGTGGATCTGCTTACCACGTAGGCATGGCGGGCAAATATGTGCTGGAGGATCTTGCACGGATACCGGTGGAAGTAGATCTGGCGTCTGAGTTTCGCTATCGCAATCCGATCATTGCTCCGAATGCTCTGGTGATCGTAGTGTCGCAGTCTGGTGAGACGGCGGACAGCCTTGCAGCCCTTCGCCTGATGAAAGATCGTGGAGTACCGGTGATGGGTATTGTAAACGTGGTCGGATCCAGCATTGCCCGGGAGAGTGATTATACGCTTTATACCTATGCGGGACCGGAAATATCTGTGGCTACTACGAAAGCGTACAGCACCCAGCTGATCGCCATGTACCTACTGGCGATCCAGGCGGCAAAAGAGAAAGAGATGATCGATGAAGACCGCTATGCAGAGCTCCTGACAGAGATGGAGACACTGCCGTCCAAGATCCAGAAGACACTCGATGACAAAGAGCGTATCCAGTGGTTTGCCAGCAAATATGCCAATGCAAGAGACATCTTCTTTATTGGCCGCGGACTTGATTACGCGATCAGCCTGGAGGGCAGCCTGAAGATGAAAGAGATCAGCTATATCCACTCTGAGGCATATGCGGCGGGCGAGCTGAAGCACGGTCCGATCAGCCTTGTGGAAAATGGTATTCTCGTGGTGGGTGTCCTTACACAGAGCGCACTCTTTGAGAAGACCCTCAGTAATATGGTAGAGGTCAAGAGCCGTGGCGCTTACTTGATGGGACTTACAACATACGGCAATTATAATATAGAAGATACTGCTGATTTCTCAGTCTATGTGCCGAAGACAGAAGAGTACTTTACCACCAGCCTTGCGATTGTTCCGCTGCAGCTGATGGGATATTACGTCAGTGTGGCAAAAGGACTGGATGTGGATAAGCCGAGAAATCTGGCGAAGTCCGTGACAGTAGAATAAATCTAAAAAATACCGGGGGGGGGTAAAATATTGACAAACCCCTCCTTTCAGAGTATATTGTTATAGGAGTTTGAGAATACAGATGGATCGATTGGTTGATACACATTGCCATATACTTCCAGAAGTGGATGACGGGGCACGAAGTATGGAAGAGACCCGCCAGATGCTGCAAGAGGCGTATGAGGATGGGATACGCTATATCATAGCGACTCCTCATCATCACCCAAGAAGAGGTAGGAAATCTCCCAAACAGCTTCGCAGACAACTGAAACTTGTTCGCGAAGAAGCAGCTCAGATTAGTGATGAACTCAGAATATATCTGGGGACAGAAATTTATTTCGGGCAGGATATACCGGAGAGACTTAGAGAAGAATTAATTCTAACAATGAACAAGACAAAATATGTACTTGTCGAGTTCTCGCCGGGAGATCCTTTTGATTATATCTGTCAGGGAATCCAGCAGATCCAGATGAAAGGCTATGAAGTGATCCTTGCACATATCGAACGATATCAGTGCATGTATAAAAA
>DYCJ01000258.1:0-1082 GCA_019418195.1 Clostridiales bacterium
ATCTGGGAGACAGATGCCACCGGCATCATCTGCGACGATGAACTGACCAGTGCCCAGCTGGGAAATCTGGAAACGGAGCTGTCCTGCAAGATTATCGACCGGACTCTGCTTATCCTCGATATCTTCGCGGCCCGCGCAGTATCCGGTGAGGGAAAAATCCAGGTGGAACTTGCCCAGCTGAGATACCGTGCTTCCCGTCTGACCGGACTTGGCAGATCCCTCTCCCGTCTGGGAGGCGGCATCGGGACAAGGGGGCCAGGCGAGAAAAAGCTGGAGATGGACCGGCGTCTGATCCGGGAGAGAATCAGCAGACTGAAACGTGATCTGCGCGATGTGGAAAAGCATAGGGAGCTGATACGATCCCAGCGCAGACAGTCGGGCATGAAAGTAGCTGCGCTTGTGGGGTACACTTCTGCAGGAAAGAGCAGCATTGAAAATGCATTGACAGATGCGGGGATCCTGGCGGACGCCATGCTCTTTTCTACACTGGATACAACGACGCGCTCACTGGTCCTGGATAATACCCAGGAAATCCTGCTCACGGACACGGTCGGGTTTATACGGAAGCTTCCCCACCATCTGGTGGAGGCATTTAAAAGCACGCTAGAGGAAGCAAAGTATGCGGATATCATTATTCATGTGGTAGACGCGTCAAATCCTCAGATGGACGAACAGATGTATGTGGTCTATGATACGTTGCGTCAGCTCGGTGTGGAAGACAGACCTGTGGTGACGCTCTTCAATAAACAGGACAGGCTGGAACAGCCGGGGAGACAGCGGGATTTTCAGGCGGATTATTCCATTCCCGCATCAGCGAAGACCGGACAGGGGCTGGAAGAACTCAAAAAAGCTCTTCTGGAAATCCTGCGGAGAGACCAGATTTATATTGAAAGGCTGTATGATTTTTCAGAGGCGGGAAAGATCCAGCTGATCCGCAGCCGCGGCCAGCTTATTTCGGAAGAGTATGTTCCGGAAGGAATTAAGGTAAAAGCGTATGTTCCAAAAGATATATATGGGAGGCTTTGATCATGATCACGATAGACAGAGAAAAATGCATCGGATGCGGGCTGTGTGTAAAGGAC
>DYCJ01000258.1:1092-3203 GCA_019418195.1 Clostridiales bacterium
GATACTGCAGGCGGGCAGATATACTCCGACAGCGAAGAACAGCCAGTCCTGCCGTTTTATTGTATTGAGAGATGAACTGGAGGAGTTCAAGAAGCTTTTGTGGGAAGAAATTCCGGAACTGGCCGGGCAGATGAAAAGTGAAATGCCCCAATATGCAATGCTGTTCAAATTCATGTACCGGCGCTGGAAGAAAGATCATGATGCGGACCAGTTATTTTTCAACGCTCCGTCCTGTATCATGGTCGTTTCTGACAATCCGCTTGACGGCGGTCTTGCAGCGGCAAATATGGAGACCATGGCTGTGGCAGAGGGAGCGGGTGTGCTTTACAGCGGATATCTGCAGCGGATCATAGAGACGTCTCCGAAACTGAAAGAATGGCTGGGAATCCCGGACAGACATCTTACGGCCTGTATGCTCATCGGATATCCTGCAGTTACATACAAAAGGACAGCGCCGAGAAAAAAGGCAGATATCATCTGGAGATAACTGCCCGGGATCATTTATATTTACAAAAAAGATATCATGCTTAACAAGCCGGTATCAGAGGAAGGGTTTTGACGGCGTTTCGGGATAGCTTCCCATGGATACCAGCAGCCTCAGGCCGGCGTCTCTTGCCGTTAGAACTGCATTTTTTACAGCGGAAGCGTCACCGGTCACTGCAACGATCACTTCGTTGGAATGACTGGTGCCCTGATCCGGTGTCATATAACGGATCACCTCTACCGGTGATGCCTTGACAGCCAGATCAGCCATGACAAGGCCGATCGCTGCGGGCGAACCGCAGAAGAAGCCGAAAGGTCTTCCAATGGGTGCGTCAAACGCTATGTTGAGCGCCTGATCTGCATTTGCCGAGTAAGTGAATTCCAGATGGCCGGCCTGGCTGATATATAGTTCGCCGGCATATTTTTCTATATATTCGAGCGATATCTCTACCGCTTTTCGTACATCGGATACATTATTCCCACCGATGATGATGAAACATCCGTGTCCGCCCCATCCTTTTGTATCCCGGGGAAGCTCTATGGACACTACCTCTGTATTGGTTGATTTTACAGCTTCATCCACAGCATTGATCTGTCCGGCCGCCCCTGTACGTGAGCTGATCAGCCCCAGACTTTTGTAAGGTTTCTTCAGATGCATCTGCCCCAGGAGGGAATCATCGATCCCGGGGATGACAAGCCCGATCGTATCGAGCACAGTGGTGCCCACGAATTCGGTCATTGAACAGTCTGTGGGGATTTGTGTCAGGTTATTTACATCTATCATCTATATAATCTCCTGTTTATCTATAAAAACTATGACAATACAGTCTGCTGTGTTTGAAAAATCATATCATACCGCCGTCCAGTCCGATGATCTGGCCGGTCAGATAAGCCGGTGCTTCAGCCAGCATGAGCACAGCGCGTGCGGCTTCTTCAGGGGTGCCGTATCTCCCTGCCGGTATTTCTTCTTCGAGAGCGCTCCGCTCTTCCGTACTGAGTCTGGCATTCATTTCCGTGTCGATCACCCCGCATGCGAGCGCATTAACCTGTATATTGCTGGGAGCAAGTTCTTTTGCCAGAGCCCGTGTCAGTCCGTGCAGACCGGATTTGGCGGCGGAATATGCGGCTTCGCAGGAAGCCCCGGCAGTGCCCCACATGGAAGAGATGTTGATGATCTTTCCGCTCTTGCGGGAAACCATGTAAGGGATCGCTGCTCTGCAGCAATAGAAAGCGGAGGAGAGATCCGCGTCGATCACTGCCCGCCAGTCTTCATCGGTCATATCACTTAACAGTCCGAAATAAGCTCGTCCGGCGTTGTTGACAAGTACTTCCAGCCCGCCGCACAATGTAGAAATCTTATCAAACATTGTGCGCACATCATCGGGGTTTCCCACATCGCCGGGAAGCATGGTGCAGATACCGCCGGATGCAAGAATCATGCGTTCGGTTTCTTTCAGCTGGTCGAGAGAATTTCTGCAGTTGATAAATACATGCCAGCCGTGTTCCGCAAAGGCAAGGGCGCACGTCCGGCCGATACCTCTGGAAGAGCCGGTGATCAGAACATGTTTTCTTTCCATTTGGTCCTCCCGTCTGTTTTCTTTATAAAAATAGTATACCACATTTTCATT
>DYCJ01000259.1 GCA_019418195.1 Clostridiales bacterium
GAGAACCTCTTACATGAACCAGAAGCAGACAAACAGCTCCGCCCCCGCGGCGGAGGATATAAACCGTCATAACAGCACACCGGACCGTATCCAGATCCTCACGACCATGAATGAGAATTATCTGCCCCGTCTGCAGGTACTGCTCACATCCATCCGCATCAATCAGCCCGATGAAGAGATGGATATCTGGCTGATGCACAGCGGCATCCCAATGGAAGCTTTAGATCTCGTCGCCCGCCAGTGCAGACACTTCGGATACGACTTCCATCCTGTACTGATCGACGGCTCTGCTTTTGCCGGAGCCCCGGTGAGCCGCCAGTATCCAAGGGAGATGTATTACCGGCTTCTGGCGCCCTTTTTCCTGCCTGGGGATCTGCACCGCATCCTGTATCTCGACCCGGATATCCTCGTCATCAACCCGCTGCGCCCGCTCTGGGAGACAGACATGAAGGGAAATCTCTTCGCTGCGGCCGCCCATACTGGCAAGACTGAACTGGCAAATAATATAAATCAGATCCGCCTCGGAACAGATCATCCTTATTTTAATTCGGGAGTTCTGTTGATGGATCTCGCCCTGGGCCGGCAGGAGATCATTGCAGATGAAATATTTGATTATACCAGGGAACATGCAAAAGAACTTCTCCTTCCTGATCAGGATATATTAAACGCCATGTATGGGAAACGCACCCTGGAGATTGATGATTCATTATGGAATTATGATGCCCGAAATTACAACAATTATCTGTTGAGGAGCATGGGAGAGTGTGATATGGACTGGGTCATGTCCAACACTGCGATCCTGCACTTCTGCGGGAAGGCAAAGCCGTGGCAGAAAGGATATATCCACAGATTCGGGATATTATACAAGCATTATGAACATCTGACCGGAAAGATAAATAAAGGGTACGTATAAATCAGACAGGAGCGGATTGAAATACCCGCTCCTGTCTGATTCGATATTCAATTATTTTTTCCCGGGGACATCTTTCCCGTAATGATCTTCTCCATCTGTATGATCAGCTTTTCTTCGTCCAGATGCGGTTTTCCCATATAATGCATCAGGACTCCGACCATACCACAGGCGTAGAATTTCAGCATTATTTCCATATCATCATAGGTGCGGCTTATATCAGGCGCTTTGTTCCGCGCTATCTCTGCCAGATATGCTGCGGCAGATTCTGTCAGCATGTTCTCGATCTCTAACCACCGCCGGGAATAGAGCAGTCGCTCCAGCTTTGTCCTGTTCTGCCTGATGAAAGAAGCAAATTCTTTCAGCGCCACAATATTATCTTCTGCTTCCAGGCTCCTCTTTACAAGCTCATCCGTCGCCCGTCTGAAAGCCCAGTCGAGAACATCCATTATGTCCTTAAAATGATAGTAAAATGTCTGACGGGAAATGTGACATTCCCCGATCAGTTTTGTCACTGTGATCTTGTCTATATCTTCCTTGTCCAACATCTCAGTAAAGGTATCTGCAATCACTGCTTTCATGTCTTCTCTCATAGTCAACATCTCTCCTGTGATGCTATTTTATTACACCTTTTCCCAAGAAACAAGTGAAAAATTATATCTTCCCCGTCCAGACCGGATTACTCCACGCAGTCCTTCCATATTTATCCGTGCATCTTACGCGGACATAAGTCTCATGACCTTTCAGTTCATATTCGCCATGTGCGATGGTCTCGTCATACGAACTGCACATTCTTGTAATACCGTCATTCACGTCATTTCCTGCGATAAAATCTATTCTGTAAACCGGGCTGCAGTCAACATACGCCACACCGTCCCTGATTCCCCAGTCATATATCTCCGGTCCCGACGATGAATAATAATTTCCAGCCAGCATGTTCTGTACGATGTCTTCATGGGTCAGTTTCTCTGCTTTAACAACAATATACCCTCCGCACGCATCGTCAAAAATCCCCTCGTTATGATTATCATCCGAGGCAAAGGCGAAGATTTTCTTTCCCTCCCTGAGCATCACGTCAAAATATGTTTCATCATATCCTGTATAGCTCTCATTCACTGTGTTGTAATTAAAGATTTCAAGCGCCCAGATCCCCTCGGTGTTGATAAACTCCGACTCCCGTACCCGGGACCAGATCGGATGATTGTATGTTGCGATCATTCCATGCTGTATCATCTCATCAGCAAGTTTCTGTGCGGCAGCCGCACCGTCCCACTCCCCGTAATATTTATGTACGGGATGAATATCGTTGTGCTGATACGGCGGAAGTACTGCGTTCTTCTGCATCTCCTCTGTGCCGAGGATACCGTGGATATGATGCACTTTCTTTCTCCTTCCTGAACTGTCATCATAATAAAGAACTGCCGATGCCTCCAGTCCTGGCAGGATAATAAAATCTTCGCAGTCAAATTGCGCTCTGTAATCCGTATATTTATCATGCTCTGAAAAACACAGAAAATGAAATCCGTGCTCTTTAAAAAGCTTTACGGACTGCTCCGGAGTGAGCATCCCGTCAGAATTAACCGTATGACTGTGAAGATTTCCCTTGTACCAGTTTCCTTTTTCCGAGAATCCCCGGATTGTAATCTTTTCCAAATTTTCTCCTCCTTACTGATTGGGGACGTAGTAAAACCCGGTTTTACTACGTCCCCAATCAAGTTTCAGTGTGTCCCCAATCAGGTTTTGCCCTGTCCCCAGTCTATTTTACAGACGTACGCAGTTGTGATCGGCTACTCCTACATTAATTTTTTCTCCTACATTATACATCGACATGCTCCTGAACAACACATCAGCGTATACTTCCACACCGTTGATGTCGATATGGTATCTGAGAACATTTCCTCTAGGCACATAGTCAATGATCGTTCCATTCATGCGGTAATCTTCTGTTGTGATTGCATCCTTGGACAACAGGAAAGTCTCCGGACGGATCGCGAACTGACCGCTGTTCCACTTCTTTCCTGTGATAGCTTCCATGGCATTTGAATCCAGGATATTATAGTTTCCGATAAATCCTGCCGCAAAGCTTGTCTCCGGTTTCGTATAGACTTCCACCGGACTTCCTGACTGCTCAATAACACCGTCATGGAACAGATGGATCACATCAGACATTACCATCGCCTCGTCCTGGTCATGTGTTACGAACACAGATGTCAGTCCGAGATCCTTATGGATCCTGCGGATGCTTGTCTGCAGGGATTTTCTCAGCTTTGCGTCGATCGCGCTCAGGGG
>DYCJ01000026.1:0-11079 GCA_019418195.1 Clostridiales bacterium
TTGCGGCGCTCCTTTGCGCGCCGTTCCTGTGCCATTTTTCGATTTTCTTTTTTCCTTCACTCAGATCATGATCGATCTCATTAAGCCGGTTCTGTATTTTAATGGTCACGTCTTTTAAAAACTGTGCCCCGTCTGAATATCTGCTGTCCATTGCCATAATAACGCTCCTCTGTCTTTTTCCAAAGATTCGTTTTTCAAGTCTGCCTGATTTGATACTTTATCATAACACGCAGACGATAGCTATAGTATATCATGTATTTTTGCAAAAAAAATCACAAATTAGTCATATTTTGTTTCTATAATGAATTCCATATTCAGCAGAAATGAGGTAAAGTGAACCATGAAAAAAGAAAATCGAAAAATGGCACAGGAACGGCGCGCAAAGGAGCGCCGCAAGAAAGAACTGCAGCGTAAAATAAGCAGGATCATCGTGATCGTACTGCCTCTGATCGCAGTAATTGCGCTGATCATCGCTATCATCGTAACTTCCGGTTCTTCCAACAGCAGTTCCGGTTCGGACAATACAACAACAGAATCTGATTCCGGCACGGAAGACAGTACAGAAACCAATTCCGATACGGATACTTCCGACACCGGCGACAGTGCAGATGATGCATCGTACTCTACAGATACCTCCCTCACCATCGAGGACGGAGATACTGTAAACATCGATTATGTCGGTTCAATTGACGGGGTCGAGTTCGACGGCGGCAACACACAGGAGCAGGGAACAGACCTGACTATCGGTTCCGGACGCTATATCGATGATTTTGAAGAGCAGCTCATCGGCGCTCATCCGGGTGATAACGTTGAAGTGACCGTTACCTTCCCGGAGGATTACGGCAACGAAGAACTCAACGGGAAAGAAGCTGTATTTGACGTGACAGTCAATGGGATTTATCAATAAAATTATAGTTTTCCGTACTAACAAAGTATCCGCCGGGAGACAGGTATTGTTATCGCACCCGCTTTCGCTCGGGCCGTAACGCAACGGTACATAGGAGCGCAAAAGACGCGCTCCAAGTGCCGGCGTTACTCTACGGTGCGTACACAATACCTGTCTCCCGGCTGCTTTCTTTCCCATCCCGAAAAACGAATTTCAAACGGAAGAAACAAGACCGGAACGCTCTCGACTACGGTCCCATCCCAACCGGCAGGAAAGGGAAGGTAGTCGATAAAGTTCACCTTTTCAATCAATTTTCTGTAAATTTCGTGATTATCGGGGAGACACTTCCAAAATGTCTCTCAGATAAATACGAATTTCACTTCCGCTTGATCCTCCCCAGTTCATCTTTTTCTTCCCGCATCACCTGGTATGACTCCCGTATCTTCTGTATTGCTTTATTATGGGTAAAGTCATCCATGCTGTTATTTTCAAGCAGCCGTCTTGTCTTCTCCGGAAACTTCACATAGCATACCTGAAGTGTCCACGCCACGGCCATCTTTGCATAGTATCCGTCATGCCAAAGCTCGTTACAGATGGCCAGTATCTCGTCGATATGCTCCTCATCCACAAAATGATCCATCATTGCAACAATCATAAAGCGCAGCTCAAATTCTTCTTTGCTGGCTCTGTATGTTTTCAGATATTCAAACCAGTAATCCGGATCTGTCCGCATGAATTTGAAGCCGCTGACACAGCTGTCGCAGACGGACCAGTTTGTGATCTTAGGAGCAAACTCGTCAAGATATTTCCGGTACTCTTCCCGCTCCATCTTCGCATATCCGATGACAAGTCCCTGCACCATGATCTCTTCGTGGATCGAGTCCCGGCTGATCTTCTTTTGTGCTTCAGAAAGATAGGCGCGGAAATCGCCTTTTGCTGTCTCCTTGGCCAGTTTTCGCAGTAACGGAAGCCGGACTCCCAATACATGTTCCACTCCCGGGAGAAGTTTCTGATTGAATTCTCTGTACTTTTCTTCCGCCAGTTCATACAGTCTGCTTTTGATTTCTTCTGTCATCCCGTTTCGCTCTCCTCTACTGTTTCCTGAAAAAAGGTTTCCCGTCCGTATCCCGGACAGGAAACCTTCTTTACATTCTCAACAGATCATTCTAAACTGTAATCTTAGTTTTCTTTGCTCTTCAGATATTCATCAATACCTTTTGCTCCGGCTTTTCCTGCACCCATAGCGAGGATTACCGTAGCGGCACCGGTTACTGCATCACCGCCGGCAAACACACCTTCTTTTGAAGTCTGTCCGTTGTCCTCATCGGCAACGATACATTTCCTGCGGTTTGTCTCCAGACCTTTAGTCGTGGAAGAGATCAGCGGGTTCGGAGAAGTTCCGAGAGCCATGATAACTGTATCTACCTGAATATCATACTCGGATCCCGGGATTTCCACCGGGCGTCTTCTTCCGGATGCATCAGGCTCGCCAAGTTCCATCTTGATCACGGTAACACTTGAGATGTTTCCGTTCTCATCCACGTTGATCTTCTTCGGATTTGTCAGCAGGTTGAAGACAACTCCCTCTTCCTTCGCATGATGAACCTCTTCTACTCTGGCCGGAAGCTCTGCTTCGCTTCTTCTGTATATTATATGTACGTCTGCTCCGAGTCTGAGCGCAGTCCTTGCCGCGTCCATGGCAACGTTACCGCCGCCCACAACTGCCACTTTCTTTCCTGCGATGATCGGTGTATCGTAGGAATCATCGAATGCTTTCATCAGATTGCTTCTTGTCAGGTATTCATTTGCAGAGAATACACCATTTGAGTTCTCGCCCGGGATTCCCATGAACATCGGAAGACCTGCTCCCGAACCGATGAATACCGCCTCAAATCCCTCGTCTTCCATGAGCTGATCAATGGTAGTGGATTTTCCTATGACTACGTTCGTCTCAAATTTTACGCCGAGCTCTTTTACTTTCTCGATCTCTTTTGCCACGACTTTCTCTTTCGGGAGACGGAACTCCGGAATGCCGTATACAAGAACGCCGCCCAGTTCATGGAGAGCCTCAAACACTGTCACGTCATAACCTTTCTTAGCCAGATCGCCCGCACATGTAAGTCCGGACGGACCGGAACCGATCACGGCTACTTTATGACCGTTCAGTGTCTCTGCCCCCACCGGCTTGATATCATTCTCAAGTGCATAGTCAGCCACAAATCTCTCCAGTTTACCGATCGATACCGGTTCCCCTTTGATACCGCGGATACATTTGCCTTCGCACTGTGACTCCTGGGGACAGACTCGTCCGCAGATTGCCGGAAGCGCACTTGACTTACCGATCACTTTATATGCTTCTTCAATATTTCCTTCTTTTACCTCATGGATAAATGCGGGGATATCAATAGAGACCGGACATCCGTCGATGCATTTCGCATTTTTGCAGTTCAGGCATCTTGCCGCCTCTTCCATGGCTTCTTCTTTATTATAACCGAGGCATACTTCATCAAAATTTGTCGCGCGTACCTTCGCATCCTGCTCTCTGACAGGCACTTTCTTTAATACATCTGCCATTATTCGTCACCTCCGCAATGTCCGCATCCGCCGTGATGAGTATCTCCCTCCAGGAGTTTCAGCATCGCACGGCCTTCTGCTGTCTTGTATGTCTGGCTTCTCTTCATCGCCTGATCAAAATCTACCAGATGTCCGTCAAATTCCGGTCCGTCTACGCAGGCAAATTTAATCTCGTCGCCAACCTGAAGACGGCATGCTCCGCACATACCTGTTCCGTCTACCATGATCGGATTCATGCTGACGATCGTCGGAATCTCCAGTTTCTTTGTCAGGAGGCAGACAAACTTCATCATGATCATCGGCCCGATCGCAATACAGACATCATATTTGTTTCCTTTATTTACAAGCTCCTCCACCATAGTCGTGACCATACCGGCATGGCCGTATGTACCGTCATCCGTACAGGGGTAGTAATTTCCCGATACAGCTTTCATCTCGTCCTCAAGGATCAGCATGTCCTTCGTCTTTGCACCCACGATGACGTCCGCCTCGATCCCGCGCTCATGCAGCCATTTGACCTGCGGATATACCGGGGCAGCGCCGACACCGCCTGCAACAAAGAGCATCTTCTTATTCTTCAGAGATTCGATACTTTCATTTACAAATTCAGACGGACATCCGAGAGGACCTGTAAAGTCACGGAAATAATCGCCCTCTTTTAAACTTCCCATCTTTGTCGTAGATGCTCCGACTTCCTGTACGACAATCGTGATCGTCCCTGCCTCTCTGTCATAGTCACAGATTGTCAGCGGAATACGTTCACCTTTTTCGTCCATCTTTACAATAACAAACTGACCGGGCTGACAGTGCTGCGCAACTCGCGGCGCATGTACATCCATCAGAAAGATCTTTTCGGCCAGCTTTTCAGCTTTCATTATCTGATACATGGTCTTCCTCCTTGAAAATTCACTCTTTCACTATAATACGCTATTATCAAGGTATTGGCAAGTTATTCTTATTCCATACTTCGATATGTTTCAAGTACATTTTCCCTGATACACTCAACAAAGGCTTTAGCCCCAGTTTCATTCAAATGTGTCTCGTCATCTGCAAAATATTCGGGATGACCTTCACTTGCAGCATACCAGTCAATCAAGTATGTATTATCTGTATTATTCACAAACTCTCGCATCTCTGTATTATTCGATTCCTCCCATGACGTGTATGGAGCTCTCGCCGTAATTATAAATAAAGGGACTTCCGCTCCCATGCGTTCCCGAAGTGTGGGAAGCGAGTCATAAAGTAAACCATTTGCACCAAGTGCAAAAATAACGCCATCTCCATTCCAATTCTGGTCATTTACATAAGAATCATAAATATCATAACTTTCTGTTGTATAACGGCTTACAGCCGCATCACTGATACTATTTGGAAAAACAGTATAAAAGTCATCAGTCGCATCTAATGCGATAGAATCTCCGATCAGCAGCAGCTGTAATTTTTCTAATAGCTCCTCGTCTGTAAGATCTGCAAAACTGATGTTCTGTAACTCACTATTTTTTTCAGAAGATTGTTCAGCCTTTTCTTTTGCCAGTTCACTTGCGGTCGCTGCCTGTCTTTCAAGTTCATCTATATTATCCAACGCATTTTCCCGCGGTACAAAAATAATACATAAAATAGCTGCCACTGCAATAACAGCTGTTCCCATGGATATCTTCATCATTTTCTTTAAAAGTGCAACTGCCTTTCTCCGTTCACGCTTTGATCTCGGACGACTGGTTACAAAAGCTATGCTTTTCCCGATAATACCATGACGAATCGGTGTTTCTACAAAATGATAAGACAGCGCTGAAAGTACAAAAGTAAGTATTATTTCAATTAATATAATCCACCATGAGGCCCTTTTTCCTCCGCTGATTAATAAAATAATCGGATAGTGCCATAGATAAATACCATAGGAGCGTTCGCCAATCCATCTAAAGAAAGGAAGGCTCAGTAATTTTCCAAGTATACTTTTAGGATTTAAAAGAGCATAGATAACGGCAACGGCAAGTACAGACGCGAGGATCTGACCTCCCCTATATAGAAAACTGCTGTAACCGTTAATCATGACTATCATACAAAACAACCCTATGAGAGCCGCTGCTCCTATCGCCTCCCGTACAACTGGAATTATTGGGATAATATTATTCATATATACAGTAATCATTGCCAGCAGCGAACCGAATAAAAGAGAAAACACCCTAGTATCAGTACCGTAATAAACCCTGCTCGGATCCTGTGAAGGGTTAAACATTCCCCACATCAAAACTGCAGAAACAAACGCCAGAGCAATTGTTACCCATAAGAATATTTTTTTCCTTTCTTTGAATCGTGAAAGAATTAAAAGAATCAGGGGATAAATGAGATAAAATGCCAAAGACCAGCAATGTGTAAAAGGTGAAGGTGAACCAGCATTTTCAAAATATGAAACGTTATTAAATATCTGCCACCAGTTATTGTAACAAAAAACTGCAGATAACAGATCTGAACAGGCTTTTGTAAAAATAACTCTGTTAAAAACAGCACTGACAAAGATTAATGCTACAGCCATTGTAAGGATCGCAGGGAGCAATCTGCGAATACGTCGAATCCAAAAATTCTTCAGATCAATCGTACCCGTAGATTCTATTTCTGTAATCAATATACGTGTAATCAGAAAGCCAGATATGACAAAAAATATTGTAACGCCAAGGAGACCACCCTTAGCAATAGGAAGCTGTAAATGATATGCAATCACCGCCAAAACAGCAATCGCTCTTAATCCGTCAATTCCGCTTATATAATTACTTGAAGATTTCAGGTTTGATGACACATACTCATCTGTTCTCATTAAAATTTCCTCCCCCTCATTTGTTTTCAAAATATATATTATATATTTTGATTGTAACACACAGCAGAACTTTTTGGAGCATAATATTAGAGCTGCTAAAATAAGCAGCCCTAATATAGATAACATATGCCATGAATTTAGTTAGAAATCAACTTCAGTTCCATAATATGTGCATGTAAGCAGCTTCTCCATTGTAGCCGGATCGATGGCACGCGGGTTAGATCCTGTGCACGCATCTCCAACAGCCAGTTCAGCGATATGAGCCACTTTCTCTTTGAACTCATCTTCGTTGATGCCGAAGTCTTTCAATGTCTTCGGAATGTTCAGTTTTTCATTAAACTCATTGATTTTCTCACGAAGGCTGTTGATGAGGGCTTTCTCTGATGTTCCAGGAAGTCCCATCCTGCGCGCGATCTCTGCATAGCGGCTTGCAGCTACCGGATCTTTCGCATTATATGCGATTACATACGGAAGGTAGATCGCATTTGCACATCCGTGCGGTATATGTCCTGTGGAGAATGCGGCACCTGTCTTGTGAGCCATGGAGTGTACGATTCCGAGCAGCGCATTTGAGAATGCCATTCCTGCAAGGCACTGTGCGTAGTGCATCTGCTCTCTCGCTTCCATATTGCAGTTGTAGGATGCCGGCAGGTAATCCAGTACCATCTCGATTGCCTGAAGTGCAAGCGGATCTGTAAACGGTCCGTGAAGTGTAGATACATATGCCTCGATTGCATGTGTCAGTGCATCCATACCTGTATAAGCCACCTGTTTTACCGGAAGTCCTGATACAAGGTCCGGATCAACGATAGCAACATCCGGTGTAATGTTAAAGTCAGCAAGCGGATATTTTACACCTGTCTGATAGTTTGTGATAACAGAGAACGCTGTAACTTCTGTCGCTGTTCCGGATGTTGACGGGATAGCGGCAAATTTTGCTTTCTGTCTCAGTTCCGGGAAGTTAAACGGTGTGCAGAGATCCTCAAAAGAAGTCTCCGGATACTCATAAAATGCCCACATAGCTTTCGCTGCATCGATCGGTGACCCGCCGCCCATTGCTACGATCCAGTCAGGCTCAAATTTACGCATCGCTTCAGCGCCTTTCATAACTGTTTCGACAGACGGATCCGGCTCTACCCCTTCAAAGAGCTCAACTTCCATCCCTGCTTCCTTCAGGTAATTCACTGCTTTGTCAAGAAATCCCTGACGTCTCATGGAGCCTCCGCCCACTACAAGGATTGCTTTTTTACCTTTTAAGTTTTTCAGCTCTTCCAGACAGCCTTTTCCATGGTAAATGTCTCTCGGTAAACAAAATCTGCTCATAACCTGCATCTCCTTTAATATGTATTGTTATTTTTTTAACACAGTCATTATAACTCAATCCAAAAAAAAAGACAACCCATGTATTGGTAAAAATACATAATTATTTTTATCAATAACCGGCTGTCTTTTTCTATTTTGCTGTAAATTTTTATTTTGCCTGTCAATCCGTTGTAATGTAGTTCCTTGTCGTCACTTCGGTAGCTTTACCGTTCTGATTATTTACAAGTATAGCATTGAAGATCGTCTGAGTATTCTCGGGCATATCTACAGGACCCGTATACTTTTCGGTTGAAGATGACTCGGGATCCGGTGTCGAACCATCCATTGTGTAATATGCCGTATATCCTTCCGGGACAGTGATCGTAATCTGGGTCGGCTCTGTATATTGTCCTGTAGACGGTGTCACGGCGGGAGCATTCACGATCGGGAACTCAATCGTGTATACAGAAGAGGACACAGTGCTCGGAATTCCGTTCGCATTCAACGCGATTGCGCGAATCTCGATTTCTCCTTCCTCCTGGAGCAGAATAGGTTCTTCATACTTCGTTCCGGTCTGTGCTGTCGGATCTGTTCCGTCTGTTGTATAGTAAATATCTCCTCCAGTCTCAGAAGAGAGTGTGATCTCCTGTACTTCATTGTAAGTGCCTTCCTCCGGTGTAAAAGTCGGGGCCGAAGAAATATAGTCAGAAACTGCATTCAGGACGTTCTGATCTTCACAGCCTTCGAGAAGAGCTGATACTTTCTCCGGCTGCTCTGTATCCATATAAAAATCGATAGCTGCCTGATATAATTGTTCATTCGTAGGCTGTTTCTCGATCGCTGACAGAAATACCTCCTCTGCACTCTCCAGATCATCCTGGTCAATATAAATCTCTGCATATCCGGTATATGCATTAGGTCTTGATCTGTCTTTTCTGATAGCACGGTTAAAATAGTTCTCCGCGGAATCATAATCACCGCTCTGTATTGCCTTATAACCTTTATTGACCATCGAGGTATAGGAATTCTGATATACAAGATATATTCCTGCACCTATGAGCGCCAGAAGCAGGAACAGGGTGATCAGAAGGTTTCTCCTTTTGCGCTTTGCTGCTTCAAGTCTCTTTTGCTGGCGCAGCCGGCGCAGTTCAGATGTGTTCTGTTTCTGTCGTTTCAGCTCGTCCGTGTGCTGTTTCCGGCGGCGCACTTCGGATGTATTATGGCGCTGCCTGTGTACGTCTCCTGTAGTGCCGGCCTGTCCGCTTCCCTCTTTATTCCGGCCGGCGGCACGCTTCATATCGCGGATTCTCGCCCGCTCTTCAGGACTGAGGACTCTGGTAGAATTAATATTTTTCGTGAGGTCATCTCTTCTGTATCTTCTGATGTCATCCGTCCGGATCTGACGTGTAGCCCCCTCTACCGAACCTTTTACTTCTCGGGTAAGGACGTCATCCAGAGGATTATAGTCCGGTACGATCTGTACTTCAGCCCCGCATTCGGGGCAGACCACCTGATCGTCCGGGATCATTGCTCCGCAATGGGTACATCTCATGGTCTTTCCTCCTGAGTACGTATCGTTTCCACACAGTTGTTCATGAGCATTGCAATCGTCATCGGTCCGACGCCGCCCGGGACAGGCGTTATCGCTGATGTATGAGGCTCCACATCATTAAAATCCACATCTCCGCACAGATGACCATTCTCATCTCTGTGCATTCCTACATCGATGACTACTGCGCCTTCTTTTACATATTCCGAAGTGATAAACTGCTTCTTCCCGATCGCGACGATCAGGATATCTGCCCGTTTTGTCACCTTTTTCAGATTCTTTGTCCTGGAATGTGTCACAGTCACAGTTCCATTTTCTCTCAGCAGAAGCGCCGTCATAGGCTTTCCGACAATATTGCTTCTGCCGACGATCACACATTCTTTTCCTTCGATGGTGATTCCTGAACGTTTTAAAAGCTGGATGATCCCGGCAGGCGTACAGGACAGAAAGCCTTTCTCGCCGATCCAGAGTCTCCCTACACTTACAGGGTGAAAGCCGTCCACATCTTTGTCCGGAGAGATCGTCCGGATGATCCTGTCTTCATCAATATGTTTTGGAAGAGGGAGCTGTACAAGGATACCATTCACCTCATCATCGCTGTTCAGTTCTTTCACCAAAGATACAAGCTCATCCTCTGTCGTTTCTTCCGGC
The DNA here is from genome assembly GCA_019418195.1 of Clostridiales bacterium. Classification (GTDB taxonomy): domain Bacteria; phylum Bacillota; class Clostridia; order Lachnospirales; family Lachnospiraceae; genus Mediterraneibacter. The sequence goes on from DYCJ01000026.1 coordinate 9,775, forward strand.
AATTCATATGCCTTCGACTCGATACCGATATAAGCACATGCCTTCTTCTTATTTCTCACATAAACTGAAGATGCCGGATCATTTCCGACCTGCACAACTGCCAGGCAGGCATTTTTCCCCGCTGCATTCAGTCTTTGAACTTCTTCCTTTAATTCATCTTTGATCTGTTTTGAAATCTGCTTACCATCAATTAACTGTGACATTGACTTCTCCTTTATCTAAAACAGTCCTGTGATCTTTCCGTCATCTGTAACATCAATTCCGTTTGCTGCCGGCACCTTCGGCAGTCCCGGCATAGTCATGACTGCTCCTGTAAGAGCAACAACAAAGCCGGCTCCGGCACTTACATACACTTCCCGGATATGGATATCAAAACCGCTCGGTCTGCCAAGCTTCTTCGCATCGTCAGACAGGGAATACTGATTCTTGGCCATACAGACGGGGAATGAACGGAAGCCAAGTGCCTCGATCCGGTCAATCTGTCTCTGTGCTGCCGGTTCATAGACAACACCGTCAGCACCGTAGATCTCTTTTGCAATTTTCTCGATCTTCTCGCGGATTGACAATTCGTCACTATAAAGTGGATGGAAATGGCTTTTCTTATTTTCCAGCGTATCAAGAACCTTTTCTGCAAGAGCGATACCGCCTTCTCCGCCTTTCTCCCATACTTCCGAAAGAGCAAATTCACAGCCTCTCTCCTCACAGAACCTGCGGATATATTCATTTTCCGCTTCTGTATCTGTAACAAAAGAGTTCAGCGTTACGATCACAGGTACACCGTATTTCTGAATATTCTCGATATGTTTTTCAAGGTTTACGATTCCTTTTGCAAGAGCATCCAGATTTTCTTCCGCCAGATCACTCTTTGCAACCCCTCCATTATACTTCAAAGCGCGGACAGTTGCAACCAGTACTACAGCATCAGGTTTAAGCCCAGCCATACGGCACTTGATGTCGAAGAACTTTTCAGCCCCCAGATCCGCACCGAATCCCGCCTCCGTGATCGTGATGTCACTCAGCTTCAGCGCCATTTTGGTAGCTCGTACACTATTGCATCCGTGTGCAATATTAGCGAACGGCCCGCCGTGTACCAGGGCCGGCGTATGCTCTAATGTCTGGATGATATTAGGCTTGATCGCGTCTTTCAGCAGAGCCGTCATAGCACCTGTAGCTTTCAGATCATCAGCGGTGACCGGATCCCCGTCAAAATTATATGCAACGATGATCTTTCCGAGCCGTTCCTTGAGATCTGCAAGATTGTCAGCCAGACAGAGGATCTGTCTCTTATACACATCTGACGCTGCC
>DYCJ01000026.1:11089-17431 GCA_019418195.1 Clostridiales bacterium
AGAGGATAGCCATGATCTCAGAAGCAACTGTGATCACGAAATGGTCCTCACGTACCATGCCGTCCGTTTTATTGCCAAGACCAACTACGATATTTCGCAGTACGCGGTCATTCATATCGAGACATCTTTTCCAGACAACCTGTCTTGGATCGATCTTTAAAGCATTGCCCTGCTGAATATGATTGTCCAGCATAGCCGCCAGCAGATTGTTCGCAGAAGTGATCGCATGGAAATCTCCGGTAAAATGGAGATTCAGGTCATCCATCGGTACAACCTGTGCATATCCGCCTCCGGCTGCTCCGCCTTTAATACCGAAGCACGGCCCGAGAGACGGCTCACGCAGTGCGATCAGCGCTTTTTTATTCATTTTCGCCATCGCCTGTCCCAGACCGACAGTCGTTGTCGTCTTCCCCTCTCCTGCGGGTGTAGGATTGATAGCTGTGACAAGGACCAGTTTTCCATCCTTGTTGTCTTTGATCTTCTCCCACAGATCATCAGAAAGTTTTGCTTTATACTTTCCATAGAATTCCAGGTCATCCTCCTGGATCCCTATTGTTGCAGCGACATCTCTGATGTGCTCCAGTTTCGCTTCCTGTGCGATTTCAATATCTGTTTTCATGACGCTTCCTCCTCTTTTCTTCTGTAATCTATTGGCTGCTGTTGAGATACTCCTCAAACTCTTCTTTAGTCATCAGCACTTTACGCGGTTTTGTTCCTTCTTCCGGACCGACAACCCCTGCTTCCGCAAGCTGGTCCATGATCCTCGCCGCGCGGTTAAATCCGATCTTAAACATCCTCTGCAGCATTCCGATGGATGCCTTTTCCTTATCTATGATGAGCTTTCCTGCTTCGACAAAATATGTATCTTTGTCATCTCCGCCCTCGCCGGAAACTGCAGTACCTGCAGATGGCATATTCATATTCATATGTTCTTCCAGCTCGTCATTATAATCCGTATTTGCATTGTTGCTGATCAGATAATCAACTACATTCTGAACCTCTTTGTCTGACACAAAGGAGCCTTGTACGCGGACAGGCTTTGGATAACCTGACGGATAAAAAAGCATGTCACCTTTGCCCAACAGTTTTTCAGCACCGTTCATATCGATGATCGTCCTGGAGTCCACACCGGAAGTTACTGAAAACGCAATTCTGGACGGCATATTTGCCTTGATCAGGCCGGTAATGACATTGACAGAAGGTCTCTGGGTCGCAACAACGAGATGCAGCCCGGCAGCTCTGGCCAGCTGTGCCAAACGGCAGATGGCTCCTTCTACTTCTCCCGGGGCCACCATCATAAGATCTGCAAGCTCGTCTATGATGATAACGATCTGCGGGAGTTTCTTCTTTATTTCCTCACCGGTTTCCCCTTTTTCAACTTTTGCATTGAATCCTTTCAGATCCCTTACGTTATAGTCTGCAAACAGTTTATAACGTTTCTCCATTTCAACTACAGCCCAGTTCAGAGCGCCTGCGGCTTTCTTCGGATCTGTTACGACAGGGATCATCAGGTGCGGTATCCCGTTATATACACTCAACTCAACAACTTTAGGATCCACAAGGATCAGCTTCACCGAATCTGGATCCGCTTTATATATAATGCTCATGATCAGAGTATTGATACACACTGATTTACCGGACCCCGTGGCGCCCGCAACAAGCAGATGTGGCATTTTTGCTATATCGGCAACAACAACCTTCCCGGCGATATCTTTGCCTACTGCAAACGTGATCGGTGATGCACTCACCTTAAATTCTTTCGATTCCAGAAGATCCCGGAGCATCACTGCTGTATTCTCTTTGTTGGGCACTTCGATGCCGACTGCCGCTTTACCGGGTATAGGCGCTTCGATCCTAAGATCGGCGACAGCAAGATTCAGCTTGATATCATCAGCAAGACCTACGATCCTGCTCACTTTGACCCCCTGGTCAGGCTGCAGCTCATACCGCGTAACAGACGGACCGCAGCTTGCATTTGTCACATGGACTCCGACGCCGAAGTTCTGCAGTGTCTGCTCGAGTTTCAATGCAGTGGCGCGGAGATGGCTGTCCGAATCGCCGCCGCTCTTCTTACCATGTTTCAACAGGCTGAGAGGAGGCGTGTGATAAACCGGCAGCTCCTTTTCCTGCTCTTTTTCCACGGCAGCCGCCACATTCTCTGTCTCAGCAGAAACTTCGGCCGCTTCCTTTGCTTTGCTGCGGCGTTTTGTTATTTTTTCAGTTTCAGCCGGTGCTTCTTCAAAAGGAATATCCTGAGGCTCCGCGCGATTGATCACAAAACTATCCGCCGCAGAAGATTGAGGGATCTCATTTTCCGGCATTTCCTCCGGTATGAGTTCATATACATCAGGCGACTTTCTCCTGCCGGTTCTTTTCCCATTTCCCGCAGCCGCTTCTTCTCCCAGTGTAGTTGCAAAAGAGACGCCTGATACTTTATGATCGCTTCTTCTGCCAGCCTGTTTCTTATCGTTCTCCTGCCGGAGTCTGGCAGACTTCTGCCTCTCTTCTCTTTCTTTTGCACGGATCACGGCAGTCTCCTGATGCTTCTTTTTTGCTTCTTCATATGCCTTGCGGCTCTGCCGGCCGATGGGGGCCAGAAGTGATTTCTCCGTAATAAGGATCAGACAGATCACAGAAAGGATCACCAGTACAACATATGTTCCGATCACGCCGATCAGAGGACACAGCAGACTGATCAGGCATCCTCCTGTAAGCCCGCCTGCATTCCTGTGCTCACTGGCAGCCTGATAATAAGAAATCAGAGAGGCACCCGGAGTATATGAGTTGAAGATCAGTTCAAGGATTGCCGTGATAAACAGAAACAGCAGCACCGCAGCACCGATCTTTATATATGCATGCGCATTGCCTTTATTAGACACAAAAAATGCAGTCACTGCAAATAAGATAAAGGGCAGCAGGTATGCCATAAAACCAAACAGCCCGAAAAATACGGATGATACCGCCTCCCCAACGATTCCTCCGATTCCGAAATTACTGAGCACGAGCAGAATGCATACTGCAAGCGCTGCAAGTATGATGATTTCTCCCCGAAGTTCTGTATTCTGCTGTCCTTTCTTTGGTCTGCTTTTTGAGTTTTTACGGCCTTTTGTCGATTTAGCAGCCATATAATTCCCCCTTAGTAATTTAAACATACTATATCTAGTATATCATCATTTGGAAGGCGTGTCATCACATTTTTTCTTCTCCCGGATCAGCTCATGGAGTTTCCGGAATGCATCACTAATACCGCCGACTTCATCGATCAGCCCCTCCCGGACGGCCTCCTCCCCTTCCAGCATCGTTCCCACATCTTTGACAAGCTGGGTAGAGTCCAGCATCAGTTCCAGAAGGCGCTCCTGTGTGATCTTTGAATGTGATGAAATAAAGCGGGCGATCCGGTCCTGTGTTTTCTCCATATTGCGATAGCTCTGGATCACGCCTATGAACATTCCGGTAGATCTTACAGGGTGAACGATCATTGTACCTGTGGGGACAATAAAGGAATAATCCGCTGAGACTGCAAGCGGACCGCCGATCGAATGGCTGCCGCCAAGTACAAGAGAAACCGTCGGCTTGCTGAGCGACGCGATCATCTCTGCGATTGCGAGGCCGGCCTCCACGTCACCGCCCAGTGTATTGAGCAGGACAAGAACGCCCTCCGTCTTATCATCTTCTTCCGCTTCCGCGAGTCTGGGCAGGAGATGCTCATATTTTGTAGCTTTTGTATTCCCTGAGACTGCTTCGTGCCCCTCGATTTCACCAATGATCGTCAAAAGCTGTATCCCGTGTTTTGAATGTCCGTTGCCGAGATCCAGAGTCCCCATCTCCCGGATCTCAGTATTTTCTTCGTTTCTTTCTTTTTGAGCGGAATCCTGCGTCTGCTCTTTTTCCATTTTAAGATACCTCCTCTTTTTCCTGCCTATTATTGACAGCTTCCGTTTTTCTTAGATTAGTATTGAGGAAGTACAGTCATATTATACAAAAAAATGGCACGGATGCAAATTGTATACATCCATACCATTTTAAATTTACTTCAATGCCTGCTCGACATCGGCAATGATATCCTCTACATTTTCAATTCCCACGCTGAAACGGATCAGATCCGGCTGTACGCCTGCTTCGAGGAGTTCCTGCTCGTTCATCTGGCGGTGTGTATGGCTTGCCGGGTGGAGTACGCAGCTTCTGGCATCAGCTACATGGGTCACGATTGCAACCAGTTTCAGCTTATCCATCATTTCGACAGCTGCATCTCTGCCGCCTTTCAACCCGAATGTCAGCACTCCGCAGGTTCCGTCCGGCATATATTTCTGCGCGAGATCATAGTACTTGTCTCCTGGAAGTGAAGGATAGCTTACCCATGCGACTTTCTCATGGTTCTTCAGATACTCGGCAACTTTCAGAGCATTCTCGCAGTGGCGGGGCATCCTAAGATGCAGCGTCTCAAGTCCGATATTCAAAAGGAATGCATTCTGCGGTGACTGGATGGAACCAAGATCACGCATCAGCTGTGCAGTTGCCTTTGTGATATATGCTCCTTTTCCAAATTTTTGTGTGTAAACAATCCCATGATATGTCTCATCCGGTGTAGTGAGGCCCGGGAATTTCTCAGCATTAGCTTCCCAGTCAAAATTACCGCTGTCTACGATAGCTCCGCCCACACATGCAGCATGTCCGTCCATATATTTTGTAGTGGAATGCGTAACAATATCCGCGCCCCATTCAAACGGACGGCAGTTGATCGGTGTGGCAAACGTATTGTCCACGATAAACGGTACCCCGTGTGCATGGGCAGCTTTAGCAAATTTTTCAAAATCAAGCACGACCAGCGCCGGGTTTGCGATTGATTCGCCGAATACGGCTTTCGTATTATCCTGGAACGCTGCTTCCAGTTCTTCTTCCGTGCAGTCCGGGTCCACAAACGTAGCGTCTACGCCCATCTTTTTGATCGTATGTGCATAGAGATTATATGTACCGCCATAAAGGGCTGAAGCACATACGATATGGTCGCCGGCCTGGGCAATGTTCATGATAGCATAGAAATTTGCCGCCTGACCGGAGGAAGTCAGCATTGCTGCCACTCCGCCTTCAAGGTCGCAGATCTTTGCAGCCACGGCATCATTGGTCGGATTCTGAAGTCTTGTATAGAAATATCCGGATTCCTCCAGGTCAAACAGACGTCCCATCTGCTCGCTGCTCGTATACCGGAATGTGGTGCTCTGATAGATCGGAAGCACTCTTGGTTCTCCGTTGCCCGGTTCATATCCTGACTGTATACACTTTGTCTCAATCCTGTAATCACTCATCTGTCTGTTTCCTCCTGTATTTTATGAATATAAATATTTCTTTTCGAGACTGCGCACCATGGTGACATACAGCTCTTTGCACTCTTCCTTCTTATCCTCCTCGATCAGACGGATACACGGACTCAGATATTCATCCCAGATTCCCTGATAGATTTCATCTGCTCCGTCCTCCCTGTCGATGCGTTTTACAATGGTCGGAGCAATATTATAATACTCTTTGACAATACGGCGCCCTTCCTCTGTTTCTGACAGATAGCCGTCACGGTATGCCCTCAATGCAGCAAGTTCATAACAGTCGTCAGGTTTGTGCATGCTCCGGCACACTGCGGTTGTAATATAACAGAAAATCCCTTTCTTAAATCCGCCTTTGATACTCTCATAGGTAGAATGGCCGATCTTATACTCCGGCATCTTTTCATTCCACAGCTCTACCATGCGCTCTGTAAGGTCTTTTGCCTGAAGAGAGGGGATTTCTCCCATAAGCGGAACAAAATATGACACCATATTCATCTTATGATCAAGGGCTTTTAAGTCTCTCTTTCTCTTGGAACTGATCTGATCCAGTTCTCCACAGACATATTCCGGAATGCAGGCAGCGATACGTTCTGCCCCGTCATCCGTTCTGTCACAGACGTCCGCCGCCTCCTGCAGCAGATCTGCATAGTTTGATCTGAGAGAATCCATATACTTTGCATAACTGGACTTGTGGAATTCATAATCCAAGGTCAGAATGTATAGTTTTCTGAGCTTCTCCAGCAGTCTGTCTGTATCCATATCGATTCCTCTATTCATTCCAGTTATGGTATACGTCCTGTACGTCGTCATCCTCTTCGAGAAGATCCAGTGTCTTCTGGATGTTCTTGATGTCCTCCTCTGATGTGAGCTCCACGTATGTCTGCGGGATCATCGTCACCTCGGCCTGTGCCATTGCAATGCCTTCTTCTTCAAGTTTCAGGCGCACATCACTGAACGTATCAGGATCGGTAAGGATCTCGTAGCTTTCCTCATCCTCGTTGAAATCCTCAGCGCCGGCATCCAG
>DYCJ01000026.1:17441-18066 GCA_019418195.1 Clostridiales bacterium
TCATCAGCTCATCTGCGTCCATATCGCAGTCTTCCTTGGCAACGAAGATCTGTCCTTTCTCATCGAACATGAATGACACACATCCGGGTGTTCCGACATTTCCGCTGCCTTTTGTGAATGCGTTTCTCACATTTGATGCTGTTCTGTTCTTGTTGTCTGTCAGTGTCTTTACAATGATCGCTGTTCCGTTCGGCCCGTAACCTTCATATGTAATATGCTCGTAGTTGTCACCGGAACCCTCACCGGCTGCTTTCTTGATATTCCTCTCGATCGTGTCGTTTGGCATGTTGTTTGACTTTGCCTTTGCGATCACATCGCGCAGTCTGCTGTTATTTGCCGGATCCGGGCCGCCGCCTTCTTTGACCGCTACTGCCAGCTCACGTCCGATCTTGGTAAAGATCTTACCTTTCGCTGCATCATTTTTCTCTTTCTTATGCTTAATATTGGCAAATTTTGAATGTCCTGACATAAATTCTCCTCTTTTCTTACTGGTATATAAATGCGTGTCTCGATTTTACGCACATTACGCTTTACAATTTTATCATTCTTTTCGTATTCTGTAAAGAAGTCTGTTTCTTGAGTTTCCGCAGAATTATCCTCATAAGACAAATCTGCTGCGTTTATT
>DYCJ01000260.1 GCA_019418195.1 Clostridiales bacterium
CCTCTCTGTCACCCATGGAGAGCGGCTGCACTTTAATACTGACCGGGCCGTCCGAGATCGTCGGGCACACTTCCAGCATATGTGCCTGAAGTATTCCTTCTTTGCCCGGAACCAGATTGTATGTGTAGTCTTCCATAAAGGAAGTTCCTTTCGCGTCTTTCATGCCCTCTGTCATGATCTTCATGATACGCACCATAGCCGCTGTCTTCCAGTCTCCCTCCGCTCCGAAACCGTAGCCCTTCTGCATAAGTCTCTGGATGGCAAGCCCCGGAAGCTGTTTCAGACTTCCAAGATCGCCGAAATGTGTAACGATGGCCTGATAGTTTTTCTCCTCGAGGAAGCGCTCGAATCCGAGTTCGATCTGTGCCTGTACGGCAACATGGCGGCGGAATTCTTCGGGATCTCTTCCCTCGAGCAGGATATCGTATGTATCATAATATTCATCTGTCAGTGCTTTTACATCGCTCTCGGACACTGACTCTACAGCCTCTGCGATCTCATTGACCGGATAAGCATCCACTTCCCAGCCGAATTTGATCTGTGCCTCAACTTTATCCCCATCTGTTACTGCCACATTTCTCATATTGTCAGCCACTCTCATGACACGCACATGACTGCTCTCGATCACACCTACGGCTGTGCGCATCCATGAGCCGATCTTCTTCTGTACATCTTCGTCAGCCCAGTATCCGACGACCACCTTGCGTTCAATACCCATGCGGGTAAAGATATGGCCGTACTCGCGGCCTCCGTGGGCAGACTGGTTCTCATTCATGAAATCCATGTCGATCGTGTCATAGGGAATTTCACGGTTAAACTGCGTATGCAGGTGAAGAAGCGGTTTTCTGTACTCCTGAAGACCGAGTATCCATGATTTTGCCGGTGAGAATGTGTGCATCCAGGTAATGACGCCCGCACATGTCTCGTCCATATTTGCCTCGTTAAACGTCCTGCGGATCAGCTCATTTGTGATCAGTGTCGGCTTTAACACGACTTCATAAGGGAGATTCCCGGATTCATTAAGCTTCTCCACGATGATCCTTGAGTGCTCGGCAACATGGGCGAGGCACTCGTCTCCGTAAAGGTCCTGTGACCCTGTGCAGAACCAGAACTTGTACACTTTTCTTTTTAACATTTTTGTTTCCTCCTTATTTTGGGATATTTTTATTTTTCTCCTGGCTGTCCGTAATATGCATTTGCCCCATGTTTTCTATAATAATGCTTATCCTGAAGCTCCTGCGGCGCAGGTTTTACCTCCGGATTGATACGCTCGCAGCGCGCAGCCATCTTAGCCACTTCCTCTGCTACCACTGCATTATGCACTGCCTCATGCGCATCTTTCCCCCATGTAAACACGCCATGGTTCTTGCAGAGCACAGCAGGGACAGCGATATAGTCTTTTTCCATACGCTCAAATTCATCTGCGATCAGCACACCTGTATTCTTCTCGTATGCTTCCTCGATCTCCTCTTTTGTAAGATTTCTCACACATGGGATCTCGCCATAAATATAATCTGCATGTGTGGTTCCGTAGCACGGGATATCCCGTCCCGCCTGTGCCCAGCTTGTGGCCCATGGCGAATGGGTATGCACGACTCCCCCGATCTTCGGGAAGCGGTTGTAGAGCACGACATGAGTCGGTGTATCTGAGGAAGGATTGTATCTTCCCTCCACTTTATTCCCGTCGAGGTCAACAACGACCATATCGTCCGGTGTCAGTTTGTCATACTCCACGCCGCTCGGCTTGATCACGAACAGTCCGCTCTCACGGTCTATCCCGCTCACATTGCCCCATGTAAATGTCACAAGGTTGTGTTTGGGCAAAAGCATGTTCGCCTCATAGACTTCTTTCTTCAGTTGTTCCAGCATAATGATTCTCCTCCTTTATTTATATCTGATGGATGACCTGCACAGAATTGCGCATGATAAGCTGCGGCTCAAATTCTACGGTCTCCATCTCTTCATTCCTGAATATCTTCCATGTCATCCGCTCTGCTGCTGTCCTTCCCAGCTTTTCCACCGGGTTCTCCACTGACGTGAGCGGCACGGGACAAAGTTTTGCAAGTCCTGAATTGTCGATTCCCACAACGGACAAGTCCTCAGGCACACGGTGCCCGGCTTTCCGGAAGATTTCTACGATCTTATATGCAGTCTCATCATTGTAACAGACACAGGCGGTGCAGCCTTTGAGTCGTTTTAAAAACTTTGCGCTCTCCTCTCCCATTGTCCTTAATTCCTCCGAATCGATCCAGATGACCTGATCACCTCTTATCTTTATCTCCTGCTCCATCAGGGCGTCCGTGTAGCCGGCATACCGAAGATGTCCCTGTCCGTCATCCGCTTTAAATATACCTCCGATGCGGGTATGGCCGCACTCTGCAAGATGCTTTGCCGCAAGGTATCCCGCCTTTCTGTCATCCATACTGATATGCGGGATATCCAGTTCCTTGTAATAACTGTTGACAAACAGCACCGGTATTCCCATATTTTCTATTTCCCTGTAAAGCTCCATATTCGGATTGGGCAGGGCACTCTTTACCGTCTCCGCAATAATCCCGTCCACCGACTGGGTATGGATGAATTCTTTAAGCAGCATACGTTCTTTCTCCACAGCGTTATCCGTCATGGCAATCTGAAGAGCACAGCCTTCGCTTGAAAGTACAGATTCAATTCCCTTTATGATCGAAGGAAAGATGTAAGTATCCACATAGGTCAGCATAACAGCGATCCTGATCTCTTTACCGGCGGCGTACCGTCTGGTATTGACAGTCACATAAGTTCCGCTTCCTCTGCGTCCTTCAACAACCCCTTTTTCCGTCAGCTCTTCCATGGCCCGCCGGACAGTCTGGCGGCTTACCCTGAAGCGCTCCATCAGCTCGTTTTCCGAAGGCAGCTTATCGCCGCGGCTCAGAGCGCCGTTCTCAATCTCCGTCTGTACCCAGGAGACAATACGCTCATATTTTTTCTGCATCCATCAGCCCCCTTTCACCTTTTCTTATCCAGCAACTACTTTATGTTCGTATAATACAACATAACAACTTTCAATACAATTCGCAATATAGATAAATATTATAATCATTTTTTGGCATAAAATAAAGAGTTGTATTGTTTTTTCTGTTCAAAACAATACAACTCTTTATTTGCTTTTATTCGTTCCTGATTGCAGCCAGAGGGCTTAATTTCATTGCAC
>DYCJ01000261.1 GCA_019418195.1 Clostridiales bacterium
CGTGTTACCGCCGTGAAAGGGCGATGTCTTAACCGCTTGACCACGGGGCCAAAATACATAACACAAAGCACTGCCACTTCTAGCAGCGCTTTATATCATAGCATAAGAACCTCGATTTTGCAAGCACAATTTGCATGAAACCGTCAACATTGGAGCCGATATATTTTTCACGCTCTCTCGACATTTTTCGTTGCAACGATATCAACGCCCGTACCTGCTGCATCCGCGATGATCACGTCCCCGATATGTACCGGAGCTTCTACTTCCACGCCTTTGAGTGCCTTCACACAATCGAATATCTTTCCCTTGGGAATATCCTCTTTTGTTTTGACCGAAACCATATCTGCTTTTCCGCCGATGACTTTCACTGTAGACGTTACGATCCGGGTCGGATTCGTTACTTCTTTGCGGGCATATACAGCCCCTCTCTTACAGGTATTTCCTGTCACGCTGACAACTTCATTTCCATCCATCTCCACAGTGATCTGGCACCCCATCGGACAGCTGATACATGTCAATTTTCTGATTTCCATTTCTATGCCTCCTCTATCTTCACCGTGATCGTCTTAAGGTCAGGATATTTTAAAAGCTGTTCTCTCGTCAGTTTAATCTCCTCCATCTCTCCCGGAGCCATGATCTGGCGTTTTTTACGAATGACCCTTTCATTATCAAAATAAGCGCTTACATAACAGTTCTTGAACACCGCGCCGACACGAAAACGGACAGTCAGATTCTCATCCATTCGCGCAGTATTAATTGATACCGGAACAGTATAGCGCACTCCGTCTGCAGGATTCAGACGTATCTCACAACCGCTTCCGGTCCCCCGTTCTCCCCTGACATATGCCGCTGCATTTTTTCCTGCTGTCGCAGCCTCTTCGGAAACGAAATCTACAAGATCATGTACATGGAGTACATTACCACAGGCGAAGACGCCTTTGATATTTGTTTCCAGGCTCTCATTCACAACCGGGCCTGACGTCACCCCGCTCATCTCCACTCCCATGCCTCTGGAAAGCTCATTTTCCGGAATGAGTCCTACCGAAAGGAGCAGCGTATCACAGGAATATTCCTCCTCGGTTCCCGGGATCGGTTTTCCCGTCTTATCAACCTCGGCCAGCGTCACTCCTTCAAGCCGTTCTTTCCCTTTGATATCTACAACAGTGTGGCTGAGTTTGAGCGGGATTCCGTAATCATCCAGACACTGGACAATATTTCTCTTAAGGCCTCCGGAATATGGCATCAATTCAGCAACCACCTTAACCTTTGCTCCCTCCAGTGTCATTCGCCTTGCCATGATCAGCCCGATGTCTCCGGACCCAAGGATCACGACCTCGCGTCCCGGCATAAGCCCTTCCATATTTACAAGTCTTTGTGCCGTTCCCGCAGAATAGATTCCCGCCGGACGGTAACCCGGAATATTCAGCGCTCCTCTGGATCGCTCCCGACAGCCCATGGCAAGGATGACCGCCTTTGCCTGGATTTCAAAAAGTCCGTCTGTCCGGTTCATCGCAGTGACCACTTTCTCATGGCTGATATCCATGACCATTGTATTCAGAAAGCATTCTATCCCAAGTGCGTTCACCTGATCGATAAATCTCTGTGCATATTCCGGTCCGGTCAGCTCCTCTTTGAAGGTATGGAGTCCGAACCCATTATGGATACACTGATTCAGGATCCCGCCCAGTTCCTTATCCCGCTCAAGGATAAGGATGCTGTCAATCCCGTTCTTTTTTGCCGAGACAGCAGCCGCAAGACCTGCCGGACCTCCTCCGATAATGACAATATCATAATTTTTCATGTCCGAAACTTTCCTCTCTATAACGTGTCTTTATTCGTACCGACAACTAGTCTGGAATTTCCACCTGATTTTGTTATATCCGACATGCTCACATGCAGCTCACGGGCCAGGATTTCTATAGTTCTGGGAGAGCAAAACCCTGACTGACATCGTCCCATACCAGCCCTTGTCCTGCGTTTTATCCCGTCCAGCGATCTCGCCCCCAGTGGACGCCGGATCGCATCTATGATTTCTCCCTCTGATATCATTTCACAGCGGCAAATGATATTTCCATAAGCAGGTTCTTTCCGGATCAATTCGGCCCGCTCCTCTTTTGACAATGTATTCGGATCCAGAATTCCTTTTCTTGTGCCGATAAAATCTTCCTTTTCCTCTAGTCCCAGTTTCTCTTTTACTATTTCTGCCACCATCTCACCGATTGCCGGGCAGCTTGTAAGCCCCGGCGATTCGATTCCTGCACAGTCAATAAAGCCTTCTGCATCATCTGCTTCCCCGATGATAAACTCTGCCCCGTCTTCATGGGCGCGCAGTCCTGCAAAAGAGGTGATAACCTGGCGCATAGGAAGATTTTTTACGTTCTGCCCTGCCTTTGAGATCACCTCATCCAATCCTTCTCTGGTCGTATTTGTTCCCTCTTTATTCTCAATATCAACAGCCGTCGGTCCGATCAGAAGGTTGCCATGTACAGTAGGGGTGACCAGCACCCCTTTTCCATATTTACCAGGGAGCGAAAAAATTGTCCTGCTGACATGGCTGCCCGCTTTTTTATCCAGCAGGCAGTATTCGCCCCGTCTGGGGGTAATATGAATTTTCTTTTTGCTCACCATATTGTGGATTTTATCTGCATAGACGCCCGCTGCATTGACTACACATTTCGCCTGAAACATGCCCCGGTTCGTGTGGATTTCATACCCATTTTCTGTTTTCCGGATATCCAGCACCTCTGTATTAAATCTGAATTCAACACCATTCGTACAGGCATTCTCAGCAAGCGCAATATTCATGCCGAACGGACATACAATCCCGGCGGACGGGGCATACAGGGCAGCATAGACATTGTCTGTAATATTGGGCTCCATTGAAAGAACTTCTTCCCGGTTCAGGATTCTAAGTCCTTTAACACCGTTTGCCCTCCCTCTGTCATAAAGTTTCTGAAGTCCGGGCATCGACTCCTTATTCAGGCCGATAACCAGGGACCCGGTCCGCTGAAACAAAAAGTCCAGATCTTTGGAGAGCTGTTCCATCATTTCGTTGCCCTTTACATTCAGTTTTGCCATCAGAGTTCCGGGGACAGCATCATAGCCCGCATGCACGATCGCACTGTTTGCTTTCGACGTTCCGCAGCACACGTCCTCCTCCCTTTCCAATACGCATACA
>DYCJ01000262.1 GCA_019418195.1 Clostridiales bacterium
TCTTCCTCCGTCCGTGGATACGTGAATTGTCTGTGCTGTATCAATCTGTTTTGTGATGTTTTTCAATTATGAGCCTGTACGATAAATACGAAGTTTAGGTACAGTGCCGGAATGCCTTATCTGTTATGATCCTTGCCGCGATCAGCCCGAGCGGCAGTGCCATAATGATCATCAGTGCGGACACAAGCCATGGAGCAGAGAGCGTCAGTGACATCTCGCCCATGTTGTAGACTGCCCGGTACAGATACAGACCGGGAACCATGATAACGATGGATGGAACGGTCACGGAGATCCTCGGGTATCCCAGCTTTTTCATTAAAAGAGAAGCAAGGAGGCCTGCTGTCAGTGCTCCGATAAAAGCAGCGACTGCTGCAGGAAGTCCTGCCAGATCTACCAGCTCCAGTCTAAGTGTATTTGCAACTGCACCGATGACGGCCGCTGAGGCTGCAATGGAAACCGGACTGTTGAACATGATAGAGAATCCGAAAACCCCGACAAAACTTGTGATCAGCCGAAGGACGAAGAGCAGTGCCGGCGACAGCCCCAGATCCGCAAAAGCTCCTGGTGACAGATTAAGTATCAGTGCCATGACCCAGGCTGTAATTGTTGAGATGACAACAATGATCACCGCGTATGCAAGCCGTTCCAGCCCGGAGCGCATATCCAGCTTCGCCAGGTCAATGCCGCTTGTGATAAACGGAAAGCCGGGGATGATAAAGAGCATGGCACATATATATCCGACTTCATGCCCTCCGGCAATCGGAAAGGCCAGCTCGATCAGCCGCAGGGATGCAACGTAGGCCAGACAGGCCAATGCGACAGAGGATACAACGCACAGATACAATGTAAAGTGTTTCCCGATCAATTTGGAACGGAGGAAATTGCCTGCTCCCGCGCCGATAAACGCGCACAGCATTTCGACCGGTCCGCCGCCCAGGAGAAAAGTGAAGGCTGCACAGGCGAACGCAGCTGCAAGACCGAGTTTTGCAGGTGTATAGAGCCCCCGAATCTTTTCAATCTCATCCAGTTCCTGATGGAGCTGCTCACCGGATTTGTGTACTCCCTCAGTTGGAAACTTCTTTACAAAGCGTTCCAGACGATCAAGTTTGGAAGTGTTTACGCCGGTGTTGTTCAGGCACAGGGAGTTTGTAAAAGTCTTGTGTCCGTCAAAACAGGTGTAGACAATGGTCATTAGTCCGATGCTGGAGGTGCAGGTAACTCCGAGCTGTTCGGAGATCGCGTTCATAGAACTCCTGACCCGCCATGCTCCTGTTCCGCAGGATAACAGCATCAGACCGACTCTGCCGATCAGAGCGGCTTTTACGGGGACACTTGCCTCAGTAATAGGTTTGTCTTTCACGTGTCCGGTATAGTCATGCCAATAGAGGTCCATATGATTGGGGATAATATTATCTTTTACCATGAGAATTCCTTTCGATACTATTTGGTTACAGTTACTTCTTGATTCACATATTCAGTATAGATGGATGTGCGGAAAAGTCAAGAAAAATAAGCGATATACAACATTTGAAAAAAGTGTGTAATGCATTAAAAAACAATAAAATGTATTGACCTTGGGATCTGGTGTGGTATCGTTGTATATAGCGGGCTTTTAACAAGAGCACAGAGGCGATAAGAAGAGAATTAAGGAGAAGATGAAAATGAGCAGAGTGATCGGAATCGATCTGGGAACTACCAACAGTTGTGTTTCCGTAGTTGAAAATGATACGCCAGTGATCATACCGAGTGCAACAGGGGCGACGACAACGTCGAGTATTGTCGCGTTTACGAAGAACGGAGAGCGGCTGGTCGGGGAGGCTGCGGCAAGGCAGGCAGTAACAAATCCCGAGAGGACGATCACATCAGTAAAAAGGCATATGGGCAGCGACTGGTCTGCACGTATAGACGGGAAAGAGTACAAGCCGCAGACGATCAGCGCAATGATCCTGATGCAGCTTAAAAAAGATGCGGAGAAGTTTCTCGGAGAAGAGGTGACGGAAGCCGTTATCACGGTGCCGGCATATTTTAACGATATCCAGAGACAGGCGACAAAAGATGCAGGCAGGATCGCGGGGCTGAATGTGAAGCGTATCATCAACGAGCCGACGAGCGCCGCTCTTTCCTATGGCCTGAACCACGGCGAGCCCCAGAAGGTCATGGTTTAT
Source organism: Clostridiales bacterium (assembly GCA_019418195.1). Lineage (GTDB taxonomy): Bacteria > Bacillota > Clostridia > Lachnospirales > Lachnospiraceae > Mediterraneibacter. The sequence continues at coordinate 2,166 of DYCJ01000262.1, forward strand.
GACCTGGGAGGTGGTACATTCGATGTATCTATTATCGAGATCGGCGAGGGCATCATAGAGGTGCTGGCCACGTCCGGAAATAACCACCTGGGCGGTGATGATTTTGATGAGCGGCTTGTACAGGGGATCGTGCGGAAGTTCAAGGATAAGACACGTGTCGATCTGACAAAGGATTTCGCCGCTATGCAGCGGATAAGGGAAGCTGCGGAACGTGCGAAGAAAGAACTTTCTACCAGTGATACTACTCATATCATGCAGCCGTTTATCACTCAGGTCAAAGGAGAGGCACTCCACCTGGATATGGTGATCACGCGGCAGGAATTTGAATCCATGATCAGCGATCTGATCCAGAAGACAGAGGACCCGGTGAGAAATGCATTGAATGACGCACATATCAGCCCGGCACAGCTTGGAAGAGTCCTGCTCGTAGGCGGTTCTACGAGGGTCCCGGCAGTCCAGAGGAAGGTGCGGGAGATGACAGGAAAAGAACCTTCCCGGAATATCAACCCGGACGAATGTGTGGCGAAAGGCGCGGCAATCCTTGGAAGTACACTTCAGGGCAGAGGACTTGTCGCTGCAGGGACCGGACAGGATCTGCTTCTTCTTGACGTGACGCCGCTGAGTCTTTCAATAGAGACGGTGGGCGGTGTGGCGACCCGGATCGTGCAGAGAAATACGACTCTTCCGGCAAGATATTCCCAGATATTCTCTACAGCTGCACCGTATCAGCGAAATGTGGATATCCATGTACTTCAGGGTGAGCGCCCGATGGCAAGAGATAACAAGACCATTGGAAAATTCCGTTTGAAGGGGATAAAGCCGGCGCCGGCGGGCGTGCCGCAGATCGAGGTTACATTTGATATCGATGCAAACGGCATTCTGAAGGTATCTGCCCGGGATCTGGACACAGGAAGAGAACAGTCCATCACGATCACTGCCGACGACAGGATGTCCGATATGGAGATTCAGCAGGCAATGCAGGATGCGCAGAATTATGCGTCTCAGGAC
>DYCJ01000263.1:0-2512 GCA_019418195.1 Clostridiales bacterium
CGAATACGTTTACGTTCAGGTGATGTGCTCCCTGATCGAAGTATCCGTCCATTACATGGACAAGATTATTCTTGCGCTCGTCATCATCGTGTCCCAGTGCTCCCGGGCTGATCGTCTGTGTATTGGAGATTCCGTCAAGCGCCTGCTCGTACGGCAGTTTTGCCACAGAGTTCAGAGAAGCAAGAAGTCCGTTCTTCTCTGCGCCGTAAGACGGGTTAGCTCCCGGTGCCAGCGGCTCGCCTGCTTTTCTTCCGTCCGGAAGTGATCCTGTAGCCTTACCATATACAACGTTGGATGTGATCGTAAGGATGGATGTCGTAGGCTCTGAATTTCTGTATGTGTGGCACTTTTTCAGCTTGCTCATGAATGTACGGAGCAGCCATACTGCGATCTCATCTGCGCGGTCATCGTCATTTCCATATCTCGGGAAATCACCCTCAACCTCAAAGTCTGTTGCCACGCCGTCCTCGTCACGGATTACTTTTACCTTTGCGTATTTGATCGCGCTTAAGGAATCAACTACGTGTGAGAATCCTGCAATACCTGTAGCAAATGTACGTCTTACATTTGTGTCGATAAGTGCCATCTCAGCAGCCTCATAATAGTACTTGTCGTGCATGTAGTGGATCATGTTCAGTGTATCTACATACAGCTTGGACAGCCACTCCATCATCTGGTCATATTTCTCCATGACCTCATCATAGTCAAGGTACTCGGATGTGATCGGTCTGTAGAGCGGGGATACCTGCTGTTTTGTCTTCTCGTCAACACCGCCGTTGATCGCGTACAGAAGGCATTTTGCAAGGTTTGCACGAGCTCCGAAGAACTGGATTTCCTTACCTGTCTCTGTCGCGGATACACAGCAGCAGATTGAGTAGTCGTCGCCCCATACCGGACGCATTACATCGTCGTTCTCGTACTGGATAGAGCTTGTCTTAACAGAAATATAAGCCGCATATTTCTTGAAGTTCTCCGGCAGGTGTGAAGAGTACAGTACTGTCAGGTTCGGCTCCGGTGACGGTCCCATGTTCTCCAGTGTGTGGAGGAAACGATAGTCGTTCTTTGTTACCATATGACGTCCGTCCATTCCGATTCCTGCCATCTCCAGTGTAGCCCATACCGGGTCTCCGGAGAACAGCTCGTTGTAGGACGGGATTCTTGCGAACTTCACCATTCTGAACTTCATTACCATGTGGTCGATGAGTTCCTGTGCCTGCTCCTCTGTCAGGATACCTTTCTCCATATCTCTCTGGATATAGATGTCAAGGAATGTAGAAATACGTCCCACACTCATAGCCGCACCGTTCTGAGTCTTGATCGCTGCAAGGTATCCGAAGTACAGCCACTGTACAGCCTCTTTTGCATTTGTAGCCGGTTTGGAAATGTCATAGCCATAGGACTCTGCCATTTCCTTCATGCCGTTGAGCGCGCGGATCTGGTCAGCAATCTCTTCACGGAGACGGAAATCTGTTCCTTTCATTCCGTGTCTCTCATACTCAACAAAGTCAGACTGTTTCTTCTCGATCAGGTAATCGATACCGTAGAGAGCCACACGACGGTAGTCGCCTACGATACGTCCTCTTCCGTATGTGTCCGGAAGTCCTGTGATGATCTTGTTGTGACGTGCTTTCTTCATCTCAGGTGTGTAAATGTCAAACACAGCCTGATTGTGTGTTTTATGGTATTTTGTAAAGATTTCATGCAGTTTTTCACTCGGAGTATATCCGTAAGTCGTACAAGCCTGCTCCGCCATCTTGATTCCGCCGTACGGCATGAACGCGCGCTTCAGCGGCTTATCTGTCTGAAGTCCTACAACCTGCTCCAGATCTTTCATATCTTCATTAATATATCCCGGGCCATATGCTGTCAGTCCGGAAACTACTTCTGTCTCCATATCAAGGACGCCGCCTTTTGCGCGCTCCTCTTTCTGAAGTTTTGAGAGTTCACCCCAAAGTTTATTTGTCGCCTCTGTGGGATCAGCAAGGAAAGACTCGTCTCCGTCATACTGAGTATAGTTGTGCTGAATGAAATCGCGCACATTGACTTCCTCTTTCCAGAGATGTCCGCCAAAACCTTCCCACTGGTCAAAATTTACTTTTGCCATTTTCTGAAAACCTCCTCTGAAATCTTTGAATCTCTTATTGACATGCGCTAGTATATCATCATGAATGTAAAAATGCAAGCTTTATTATGATAATAGTTATCATTTTTGTTCGTGTATTTGATTTTATACATTGCCACTATTTTAACATTCTGTTATAATACATCGAGGAGCAGGCAGCTGTAAGCTCACAGAGCATTCGCATCTGTTTTCTGCTGATAGTATCTATTTTATAATCTGTTTTAAGCAATCTGAAAGGCAGTTAAATCACTATGAAAATCCGAAAATCCCGTCCAGACGAACTGGAATTACTTGTGAAAATGTATGAAAGTGCCCGACTGTTCATGGCAGGGCATGGCAATCCCTCTCAATGGGGACAGACTTATCCCAAAAAGACGCTTATTCAGGCAG
>DYCJ01000263.1:2538-3168 GCA_019418195.1 Clostridiales bacterium
TCCTATGTCTGTGAAGAACACGGCCAGATCATCGCCACATTCTATTATAAAGAAGGTCCTGACGATACCTACCGGCGGATCTACAGCGGCGAGTGGCTGAACGAACGTCCCTACGGAGTTGTCCACCGCATTACCTCGAACGGTACTGTAAAAGGCGCCGCTTCGTTCTGCCTGAACTGGGCATTTGAACAATGCGGCAATTTAAAGATCGACACACATCATGATAACCGGATCATGCAGCATCTTCTTGATAAAAACGGTTTTACATACTGCGGGATCATCTATACGGATGACGGCAGCGAGCGTATGGCATACCAAAAGGCGGAGTGAAATTCACCCCGCCTTTTCCCTTCTGATAGTATTGCCTATAAACAGACTCTTATGGTTTTAATGCCCCCGGCATCGTCTTAATAATGGATCACGACCGGCGTCCCCACTTCCAGCATATCATACAGCGCTGCCGCCTGATCAAGAGGCATATTGATACAGCCGTGGGAACCGATTCCCGGCGTCTGATTCAAAGTACCGCCAAAGGCCGGCTGCCATGTAGCATCATGAAGACCAATCCCGCTCCATGTCACCCGCATCCAATAGCTCACCGGTGTTCGGTATGAAGGTTCCCCCGTAGCT
>DYCJ01000264.1 GCA_019418195.1 Clostridiales bacterium
GTAGTATAGGGATTGTCCTTATGAACGATCTTCTTCTCCAGATAGAGAAGGATATCCTCTTCCGGAGCTTCCACTTTCACTGTCAGGAATTTTTCTTTCTCTCCCCTGTTCAGCGCAAGTATCCTGTGTCCTGCGAGTTTGGACACAGGCTCCTCAAATTCATAGTACATCTCATACACAGATTCTGCCTCAGAGTCTTTCGCAGTGGAAGTGACCTTTCCTTTTTTCATTGTAGTCTTCCGGATCCAGCTTCTGTAATCCGCATTATCTGAAATAGATTCGGCAATGATATCTTTCGCCCCTGCGATCGCGTCCGCCGCGCTCTTAACATCCTTTTCTTCTGAAACATACTGCTGCGCCGTATTTTCCAGTGGTTCTTTTGCATTCTGCAGCATGATAAAAGCCGCCAGAGGCTCCAGCCCTTTCTCTTTCGCGATCGTTGCCCGGGTTCTTCTCTTCGGGCGATACGGGCGGTACAAGTCTTCCACCGTCACCTGAGTCTCCGCCGCCAGGATCTGCCGTCTCAGCTCCTCTGTCATTTTTCCCTGCTCTTCAATGCTGGAGATGACCTGTTCTTTCTTCTCCTCCAGATTTCGCAGATATACCAGACGCTCATAAAGCTTTCTCAACTGCTCGTCGTTTAATGATCCGGTGACTTCCTTTCTATATCTTGAAATGAAAGGGATCGTATTGCCCTCGTCGATCAGTTTCACCGCAGCATCAACCTGCCAGCGTTTTACACCAAGTTCTTCTGTCAGTTTCTGATTAATGTCCATGTATCAATTGTCCTCTCTGTCGTTTTTCATCTCATTCTACCACGTTCCGCAAAAAGAAAAAAGTAAAGTGTGTTGACATCTCCACATGTTTTCGCCAAAATATCCATAGCATCATATAATTTACTGATGCCAGACTTTACCATACTTCAAAAGACAGGAGTTTCTTCATGGAACGAATCATCACTTATGCCATTAACAACACTTCCGCCGGCCTGCGCATCGAGCAGTACCTGCGCCGCCGCGGCTATTCATACCAGAATCTGACGCAGCTTAAGAAAATGCACGAAAGTATTCTCCTGAACGGCGTCTGGTCGTATATGCGGACTTCCTTGAAGGACGGCGATATCCTGACCGTCCATATTCAGGAAACGGAATCTTCCCCGAACATTCCGCCGGTAAAACTTCCACTTGATATTGTCTATGAGGATGAGGACATCATTGTAGTAAACAAGCCCTCCGGTATGCCCGTCCATCCGTCGCTCAACAACTATGAAAACTCTCTTGCCAATGCCCTTATGTACTACTATCAGGCGCAGGGAAAGCCTTTTATCTTCCGGTGTACGAACCGGCTGGACCGCGACACTTCCGGACTGACTGTTGTTGCCAAGCATATGGTAAGTTCCAGCATCCTCTCCGGTCTGGGTGTACGGCACGAGATCACGCGGGAATACCTCGCCGTTGTCCGTGGAACGCTCAATCCCCCGAAGGGGACCATAGATGCTCCCATCGGAAGGACCGGAAGTTCCCTTATCGAGCGGAAAATTGATTTTGAAAAAGGGGAGCACGCAGTCACCCACTATCGCGTCGCAGAAGAAAAAAACGGGCACAGCCTCGTCTCCCTTATCCTGGAGACGGGCCGCACCCATCAGATCCGTGTTCATATGAAATATATCGGGCATCCTCTTGTCGGTGATTATCTGTATAACCCTGATATGGAATATATCACCAGGCAGGCGCTGCACTCATACCGCCTGTCCTTTACACACCCCATAACAGGAGAAAGCATGGAATTCACCGCACCGCTGCCTGCGGATATGTGTCATATTCTGGCCGGATAACACCACAGCATTTATTTTTGTTGACAGCGCAATCCACAGCATTCATTTACACACTCAGCTTTTTCTCCGCCAGCAGACCTGATACCCCGAACAGTATCAGACATACAGCGATAAAATAAACAACATCCCATAGAGACCAGCCAAGTGCTCCTATCTTGGTCCAAGTCGCTATAAACGGGATTCTGCATATCAGATCGTACACTCTCGCCACCACGAAATCAATGACAAAGAACAATATCACTGCCAGCAGTCCCGCAAATCTCGACCTGATAAGGATGGTCCTTGCAAGGATCACGGCAAGAAATCCGGTCATAATAATGAGCGTCCATGAAAGGAACATCAGAAATGCCAGCGATACCAGATCTCCCCAGTGCAGACCACCCCGCACAAATGACTCGGACATCATCTGTACCATCTCCAGGAAATCCGAAAGACCGCCGATAGTCAGCACTGCTCCTGCCGTACTTACCGCTACGGCCGCGCAGGATACACCGAATACGATCAACATCTGAAGAATTGCCGAAATAAACTTTGCCCCGAGTATCTCCCATATAGACCTCGGGATCATCCAGAGCATGTAGCTCTGCTTTGTCCTCAAGTCTCTGTTAAACACAAGGATTCCTTCAATCCCCGTATAGAACAAAACAAACACGGCTCCAAATATCATCGCGGTAACGCTGATCCCCGTAAGCCCGCCGCTGTTTAATGCGATTCCGGCCCAGAAGCAGACAAGCGCAACCGCCAGTGCAATAAAGATCACCATTCTGGACGTTCTCTGTTTTCTCAATTCATATTTAATCAGTTTACCCATAATTTCTATTCCTCCCTGCCTGATCATCTGATTTTTCAATACACATTACAGAATATCCGTATACAGTTCCGTAAGAGACCTGCCGCTCTTCATCCGTTCAGACTCAAGATTCACCTTATCCGCCAGATGTCCGTCTTTTATAAAAATAGCATACTCGATAAAGCTCTCCACCTCTTCCAGCAGATGCGTGGAGATCACAAACGTATTCTCGCCGCATGCTTCCTCAAGGATCAGACCGATGATTTCTTCTCTTGCCTTATAGTCGATCCCGTTCAGCGGCTCGTCGAGAAGATAGAGCTCTGCTTTTCTCGCCAGCGTAGCTGCCAGCTTCAGTTTCGCACTCATACCGCTTGAAAGGCTTCTTACTTTCATATCCGGTTCCAGCCCCATCACATTGACTGTTTCTGTATATTTCTTACGGTCAAAGTCGTCAAAAAACGCCTCGTAGTATTCACCCACGTCGGACACCTTCATGAAATCAT
>DYCJ01000265.1:0-972 GCA_019418195.1 Clostridiales bacterium
ACCCGTCTGACCTCGCTTATTTTACGGGTATCCAGCATAGACGGGCAGTCTTTATCCAGACCGGCGATCTGCTCCATATCCGCGTCGTCCAGTTCGAAATCCCAGATATTCAGATTTTCCCGCATGCGTTCACTGTGAACTGATTTAGGGATGACGATCACGCCCTGCTGTACATTCCATCTCAGGATGATCTGCGCAGGAGTCTTTTCGTACTTGTCTGCGATTGCCTTCAATACCGTTTCGTCAAACATGCCTTTCAACCCTTCCGCGAAAGGCGCCCAAGCCTGGGGTTGCACTCCCAGTTCATTCATGATTTCAAGATCTTCTTTTCTCTGATAGTGTGGATGCCTCTCAATCTGGTTGATCTGCGGCGTGATCTCCACATTATAGCACAGATCCAGCAGACGGTCCGGATAGAAATTGCACACCCCGATTGCGCGGATCTTCCCTTCTTTATACAGCTCTTCCATAGCCCGCCAGGAACCGTAATAATCTCCAAAGGGCATATGGACAAGATAAAGATCCAGATATTCAAGTCCCAGTTTTTTCAGTGATTCTTTAAATGCCGCCTTCGTATTCTCGTATCCCATCTGCTGAATATACGCTTGCGTAGTGATAAACAGTTCTTCCCGCGGGACGCCACAGTTTCGGATTGCTCTGCCGACTGCTTCTTCATTCTGATATGAACTTGCCGTATCTATCAATCTATATCCTTCTGCAATGGCGTTTCCGACCACCTGTTCGCAGTCTTCTTCCGGTATCTGGAATACACCGAAGCCTTCCATCGGCATTTCAATCCCGTTATTTAATTTTACCTTTTCTATCATAACTCCGCCTCCAATAGCCAAAACCATGGAACTATAAAAAGTCCCATGGTTCCTGGCAAATTATTATTTCATCTCTTTTTCCCAGTAACGGATCACATTGAGCTGCGCCTCGTCACCAAGCTTCTCGATCGTCTCGATTTCTTCT
>DYCJ01000265.1:982-3106 GCA_019418195.1 Clostridiales bacterium
TTTGTCACTCCGATGATCGGCAGCGTGCCTTTTGCAATAGCCCAGGCAATCGGAATCTGTGCTGTCGCCACATGATGGCGGTCAGCAATCTCCTCCAGGCCGGCGTTCAGCTTCTCAAGCTGAGGAAGCATCGGATTGTAGGTTCTTCCCCTGTCAGAGTCTTCCGGGAACGGATGCTCTGTATCATATTTTCCGGTCAGCGCTCCCTGCTCCAGTACCATATATGAGAAGAAGATAATATCATTCTCTTTGCAGTAGTCCAGAATTCCGGAAGTTTCTGAAGAACGGTTCAGAAGGCTGTAATGATTCTGGATCGCAGAGATCTTCAGGTCCTCTTTTGCGAGAATGTCAGCCGCCTCTTTGATCTCTGCCAGGCTGTGGTTTGAAAGGCCGATCTTCCCGATCTTTCTGCTCTTTGCAAGCGGGATCAGCTCTGTCACCCATTTCGGGGCATCCATTGGATTATGAATCCAATAAAAGTCCATATAATCTGTCCCAAGCAGTTCTGCACTTTTCTCATACAGTGCGGTCACAGCGTTCTCTGCTGTCGGGTCCGCACACTGCGGGGTAAATTTATCAGAGATCAGATAGCTGTCCCTGGGAACCGATGCAAGGAAATCGCCCAGAACCTTTTCAGAAGTTCCCATACCGTATGCATACGCAGTATCCCAGAGATTCAGGCCCTCTTTCATCGCTGTGTCAAATACCGGCCTTAGCGTTTCCGGCGTAAGATTTCCTCCAAATGTACCATCGTTTCCCCATGCCCATGCCCCGAGAGCGATCTTAGGCATTTCTTTTATTTCTGCCATGTTGTTTTCCTCCTGATATTCTGCTACTCACTTATATTCATACATTTCCCGATTACATCGCCTGTTCGGAGATACTCATACGTCGGCATCTCAAAGAGAACCGGTTTGAGTGTATGGTAATCAATCTTTCCTGCGTCGTTCAACACGTTCTCTTCTGCATAAACGCCGTCAATCTTACAAATAAAGCTCTCGAATCCTTCTGTCTCATAGATATCATCTACGATACAGTCCATGACTACCGGAGCCTCGTCAATAACCGGCGCTCCTGTCCCTTCTGTGTGGAACGCGAACATATCGGATTTATCCACCTTGTTTCCGCTGACGCATCCTGTACGGTCCGCTTTCTTCAGCATTGACTCATCCACGATATTTACTGTCAAAGCACGGGTTTCCTTGATTCCCTGATTCGTATAATGCGGTTTTGCAAGGCTGACCATGATCCGGTCGTGTCCGATGATCCCCACATGTCCAACCAGGACATAATTCGGTTTTCCATTTACCATCGTTCCTACTACGACAAGCGGAGTAGGATAAAGTGCAAGACTTTTTCCAATATTCTTTTTCATGATCATTTACTTCCTTTCAGTTTCCATTCATTTCAGTTTTCTGTCTTCACACATATTGTAAGTCGAATCAGTTTCTAAGTCTAATACCTGTTCTTTATCATTTATCATGCGTTTTGTGAATACTTTCTCCTGCTTCAGCCATGTCTGTATCATGTCATGCAGATCTTCACTTCCGTTTTCCAGCACATACAGGCTGCTTCCAACTTTCGCTGTCGGGCAGAGATCGCGGACTGCCTGTTCCATCCCTTTATCCTCTCCGCCGCAGTGACTGAAAAAAGGAAGAACAGTCTTTCCGGTCAGATCATTTTCGCCCAGCCAGGACGCCATAGGCGGGGCAATGGTACCGCACCAGTTAGGAGTACCGATAAAGACCACATCATACTTATCTGCGTTTTCGTCAACGGGGAGCAGCCAAATTTTCTTCCCTGTCCTGATTTCCTCTTTCACCTGAAGTAACAGGGTCTCAAAATCTGACGGATAAGGCTGTCTCGGATAGATCCGGCTGAGTCTGCCTCCGGTCTGTTCCTGTATCATTTCTGCAATTCTGCGTGTTTTTCCGGAATAAGAATAGCAGACAATTAAAATATTTTCTTCCATACACTTCATCATCCTTCCTATAATGTCAAGCTTTACATCTTGTTTTTCAACGTCGGGCTGTCTGTGTTCTTTCGTTCATTATCCTATGATTCTCACGCTCTGTCTAATACCTGTCTCTTATCATAAACTATTCCTTTCATGTATGATAATAC
>DYCJ01000266.1 GCA_019418195.1 Clostridiales bacterium
CCGCCGCGAACAGATCCCCAATGGCGATCGCGGCGAACATGGCGATACAGATCAGAAGGGCGGAAGATATTTTACTGATGCCCGGATTATGGATGATCCGCCGGACCGCCAGATACAAAAGCGGGATGCCGCTGATGACGATGGTCACCCACGCCGGATCAAGCGGCAGAAAGGAAAGCCGGACCGGAGTCCCGCCGAACTCTTCCATCAGGTGCGGGACAAGATCCAGCAGCAGGAACAGCCCTGCCACGATCGTCATGGGCAGTCCCGCAAGAAAGTCATTGATTTTTTTCAGCATAGTAATCCCTCCATTCCGGCTTGACGCCCGTTTACAACTGCCGTACAATTAATTCGATAGCAAACATTTTGTTCATTTTTATTGTAGGCATGGAAATGAAGAAATACAATGGATAATATCGTTCCCGTGTTCCGTATGGAACACTTTTAACAAATTGTTCGGAAAAGGAATTTAATTGTCCGGAGGAGTTATTATGGACAGACGTCAGCAGAAAACAAGAGCAGCTATTTTTCACGCGTTCAGCGCACTTTTAGCAGAGAAAAGCTACAGTAAGATCACAGTGCAGGAGATCATTGATACCGCCAACGTAGGCAGGACTACTTTCTATGCGCACTTTGAAACAAAGGACGACCTGCTGAAAGCTTTGTGCAAAGAACTTTTTGATCACATTATCAGCAGCGCGGCAGACACCACCCACACCCACGGGCTGTATTCGGACGGAAACGCTCCTGAATCTGTGTTCTGCCATTTATTGCAGCACTTGCAGGAAGATGAAAATAATATTCTCGAACTGCTCTCTTGCGAGAGCAGCGAGATTTTTCTGAGATATTTTAAAGACAGCCTGAATGAATTGATACAGAATCAGTTTGTGAATCAGAACAGAAAGACGGATACCGGTGTTCCTCAGGATTTTCTGGTCAACCATATCTCCGGCAGTTTTGTAGAAATGGTGCTCTGGTGGATCAGAGGCCGGAGAAAACAGATGCCGGAGGAACTGGACCGGTATTTCCGCACGGTTATTGAACCGATTTTATAAATATGGTCATCCCTGTTATGCGGTTGTCCCGGCGCTCTGACTGCTGCCCTCCCCGCCGATATTGCGAAGCGTTTTCCTAAACTGTACAGCAAACAAAATTGCCGTAAATGTCACTGCGATCAGATCCGCAATCGGCTCGGCAACGTAAACTGCTATTGCCTGATCAGATCTTATGATCTGCGGCATAATATAGATCAGCGGAATTAAAAGTACAAACTTTCTCATTACAGCCACAACGATCGATTCGACGGCTTTGCCCAGCGCATTAAAGGTCATCTGGCATGCGATCTGAATGCCGAACAGGAACATCGATCCCATATAGATACGGAGCGCAGTTCTCGTGTATTCCATCAGTGCGGCATCTGTTGTAAACATAGCAGCGAAACCGCCCGGGAACAGCATGACCAGCAGCCACAGTAAAACAGAATACGTCATACTGACTTTGAGCAGAAGTTTAAATGCTGACCGGACTCTCCCTGCATCTCCGGCTCCGTAGCAGTAACTGATGATAGGCTGCGCCCCCTGTCCCAGCCCCTGAAGCGGAAGCATGGCAAACTGCATGACACTCGTCAAGATCGTCATCGCCCCGACTGCAATATCTCCGCCGTACCTCTGCAGAGAACTGTTGAAGCATACTGATATTACACTCTCACTTGCCTGCATGATAAAGGTTGCTGTTCCGAGAGCCAGACAAGGAAGGATGATCTTCGGCGCCAGTCTGAGATTCTTTTTCTTTATCTTAAGGAAAGTCTTCTTTCCGCAGAGGAACCTGACCACCCATATACAGGAGAGTGCCTGCGAGATAATCGTTGCAAGGGCCGCTCCCCGGACGTCCATATTGAAACCGAAGATAAAGATCGGATCCAGAATGATATTTGCCACTGCACCGATCAGTACAGAAAGCATTCCTGTCTTCGCAAATCCCTGTGCTGTGATAAATGCATTCATACCGAGAGTGATCTCAACAAAGATCGTTCCCAGCGCATAGATGTTCATGTAATTTACGCCGTATTCGATCGTAGCATCACTTGCTCCGAACGCCATGAGGAAATCTCTGTTCCAGATCAGGAGTACGATTGTAAGTATGATGGAAATAAAGATCTGAAGCACAAAGCAGTTGCCCAGGATCTCCTCTGCCGTCTCCTTATCTTTCTTTCCCATAAATATCGAAGCTCTCGGAGCCCCGCCGTATCCTACCAGCGCTGCAAATGCAGAAACGATCATGATAAGCGGCATACACACGCCGACTCCCGTCAACGCCGTGGCGCCGATCTCCGGGATATGTCCGATATAGATTCTGTCAACAATATTGTACAGCATATTGATAAGCTGCGCTGCCACTGTAGGCAAAGCCAGTCTGAGGAGCAGCTTTCCCAGTGGTTCTGTCCGCAGGAATTCTTTGTCTGTCTGCTGCTGTTCCATTATTTATCTCTCCTTTCCATCGCCTTTTTTGTGTTAGCAAAAAGCCGCTGAAAAAACTGAGCATGTGCCTCCAGCTCTTCTTTTGTAAATCCGTCCAAAACAGTATTCAGGAACTCTTCCCTGACTTCGTCAATACTTTCTGTCACCGGTCCCGCTTCCGGTTTCAGTTTCAGATGTATCCTCCTTCTGTCTTCCGTATCCGGAATCCGCTCCAGGAGTGATTTCTGCAGCAGCGATTCCACTGCTTTTGAAACTGCTCCTTTGGAAAGCAGTCTCAGGTCCACAATGTCAGCCGCTGTATCCTTTCCCGGATTATTCTGCAGGAAACTGATAACGTCAGCTTCAATAACCGTAAGGTCATGCTCCATGCAGACCTTTTTCAGCATTTTGTCATACAGACGGAGCAGACTTCTCAGTCCCATCCACAGTTCTGTGCTTCTGGTCATACCCATGCCCCTTTCATTGGTTTTTTTAGAAACAGTTTCTTTATGAACTATTTTTATAGCATATTATAGCACTACGGGGCTCTAAGTCAAGTTAAGATATCCACTCCATAAATCCTGCAAATCTCGCGCAGAGCATTTACTTCTTCCCTC
>DYCJ01000267.1 GCA_019418195.1 Clostridiales bacterium
GATCCAGACCGAGCTGGGCTTAAGCGACCGCCACATCGCAGAAGAGATCAAGAAGTATCCGCTTGCGAAAGTGGAAAGTCTCTTCCATATGCGTATGGAGAACGGTCAGATGACTTTCGTGGATGAGTCCATTGATCCGAGATTTTTCGGACGTGTTGTCCTTCTCACAGAAAACGGCCTTGTCCGCATTGAAGAAGAAATCCCGATGGAGAAGATCGTTCAGGTGCGCCGTGAAGCAAAGCGCAAAGTCTTCGTGACAAACGCTTTCCGCGCGCTTAGAAAAGTGGCTCCTGATCACAATTTAAGAAACATATCTACTGTTGTCCTCGTAGGAGGATCGGCAGAGGATTTCGAGATACCGGAGATGCTGATGGAGGCATTTACCGATTACCGCATCGTCTGCGGGCGCGGAAATATCCGCGGTACCGAAGGACCGCGAAACGCCGTTGCCACCGGACTGGTGCTCTCCTATATCGGAGAAATGGAGGGCTGAACTTGATTATTAAAAGACCTTCTATATTTATTTACACCCACGAAGCTGATCCTGCTGTTTTAAAAGAAGTCTGCGCCGGTATCGAAGAAGAAGGCGTCTTCTTCGATACTACGGAAATGCCGGATGAATGTATGGAAAAGCTGGCGTACAAGGCGGCGCGCGATTCCATGCTCGGTTCCGGAGTCGGCATCTTCGGCACGGCGGTATGCCTGAAAATGAGAGGGCTGGAGAAAGGCCGCAATATTGAGAGCTATCTTACGCCAAACCGCGCGCAGTGCCGCAATATCGGCGCAAACAGTGCGCGGGCGATCAAGAAACTGCCGTTTAAGGAGGAATACAGGTTATGAATATCTATACCAGAAACGGAGACCGGGGCACCACTTCCCTGATGAACGGTATCAGTGTTTCGAAGTCTGACGACCGGATCGAACTCGTGGGAACGATCGATGAACTGAACAGCTTCATCGGACTGGCAAAGGTGCTTGCGGATTCTTCCCTGAAGGAAAGCCTTGCCCATATACAGAGAAATCTGATGCAGATTATGGCAGGGGTAGCTGATCCGAGGAATATGGACTACCGTTTCTCCACTGATGAGACGAAAGCACTGGAAGAAGAGATCGACCGGATCGAGAATTCATTCCCGCGCATCAAGGACTTTGTACTGTACGGCGGATGCGAACTTTCCGCAAGACTAGACGTAGCGAGATCCGTGACTCGGCGTGCCGAAAGACGTTTCCGCAAGGTGGAACAGAATTACGGCGCGGACGCCAAGGCGATCCAGTATATCAACCGCCTGTCCGACTATCTTTATATGTGCGCACGGTATGCAGATTACCGGGTAGAGAACGAGAAAGTAGACGGGATACAAGATCAGGTTGTGAGGAATATTTTAAAAGATATGTAACTGTAAAATGGGAGCCGTACATCCGGTCATGCATTTGCCCGGTGTACGGCTCCCTCTTTATCGTATATTTACTCTTATATGCGAACGACAGCTACAGCATCCTCTATTCCTTCGCCGCTTCTATGATCTCATCCGGGAATCCGGCAAACTCCAACAGCTTCACTGCATTCTGCGAGGTCGCCGGTCCTTCCAGGATCTTATAGCTGAACGCGATATCATCTTCTCCTATCTCCTCGCTGAAGTGGTAATTCAGATATTCATTTCCGAGAAGTTCCGTCAGTTCTTTGTCATGTGTCGCCACAAGCGCAATGCAATTTTTATCTCTGAGATACTCCAGGATCGCCCTTGACGCCCGGATACGCTCACCGGTATTTGTTCCCCGCAGGATCTCATCAATGGCACAGATGGTTACACGTTCCTCTGTGATACTGTCAAGTATCCTCTTCAAATACCTGATCTCACGGATAAAGTAGCTCTCGCCCGCCATCAGATCGTCTCTCACAGCCATAGACGTGATCACTTCAGCCGGCGGCATCACAAAGCGCTTTGCCGCACACGTATTGATCGCCTGCGCGAGTACGGCATTGACAGCAACAGCCTTTATAAATGTAGATTTGCCCGAAGCATTGGAACCGGTGATCAGGCAGCTTTTTTCGACAACAAAGTCATTTGCCACCGGATCCTTGATGAGCGGATGATACACTTCCGTCATCTCAAGTTTCTTTCCGTCTGTATACTCCGGGATACAGCACCACGGCAGAGACTTCCGGAATGACGCTGTACTGATCGCCGCGTCAAGCTCACCGATACAGCGGTATACTGTCAGA
This sequence comes from Clostridiales bacterium, assembly GCA_019418195.1. Taxonomy (GTDB): domain Bacteria; phylum Bacillota; class Clostridia; order Lachnospirales; family Lachnospiraceae; genus Mediterraneibacter. The sequence continues at coordinate 2,225 of DYCJ01000267.1, forward strand.
TAATTTTCGACATTATTCATCAGCCTCTTCATTACTTTATTGTACGTGGTAATCTGCATCAGGGTAATTCCAAGCAGATAATCAAGGCAGGTGCCCAATGCATCACCTGTCTTCGCACCTTCTCTCTTGATCCGGAGTATCTTTTCTCCACGTATGACTCCTTTCAGTCCGGCGAGCGCGTCCTGAAGCTCCGGAAATAATTCTCTGATTTCTTTTCTCGCTGCCATCTGCTTTGCATTTCCTAAAAGACTTACAGCCGTACCGATCAGAGACAGCTCCAGGTCATGCTTCATATTCATCCGGAAGTACAGACCAAGGTTAACAGCGCACATTCCCACAAACGGCATCAATGACCAGTCGACCGGACAGAATGGTATAAAGACAAGAGAAGCCGCCAACAGGATCTGCAGCACCCGGTATACCCATTGGTATCCGAATATATAAGACTCTATCCCATCCAGATAGGCAGGAAGATAATATGAGGATCCGCACTTTCCGATATCACAGAGCAGTTCTTCTATCTTCTCTCTTTCCTTCTCATTATCTGCCCATGCACGCACTCTCTCCTCGAAAATCTGCTGTTCTTCCGGTGACATCCTGTTCCTGCGCAATCTCCAGTAAAGGATCTCCTCCCCCGGAGATGTATCACACTGGGCAACTCTCTGAAAAACGTCATTCATGGACAGATCATTCCAGGTAACATCATCCAGACCGGTGCCGTCATTTACCACATCATAGTAGTTCTTAACAGCATCGTTCCACTCCCTGGTCTTCGGGCGCTTCCCGAATTTCTCATGAATATAGGCTTTTCTCTTCCGCTTCATATTGTTATATGAGAT
>DYCJ01000268.1 GCA_019418195.1 Clostridiales bacterium
GGATGTGGCTGTGGGCATTTCCTATTCCGGAGAATCGAAGGATACGGTGGACGCCATGAGAGCGGCGAAGCGTTCCGGAGCATGTACGATCGCGATCACGAATTTTAAGGAATCTACGATCAGCAAATATGCGGATATCCTGATCTGTACCAGTCAGGACCAGCATTTCTATGGCAATGCGATCTTCTCCAGGTCTACTCAGATCCTGATCGTGGACATGATCTATATGGGACTGATCTCATCGGATTATGAACACTATGTGGAACAATTAAATAAATGCGAAAAGGTCGTGCGTGACAAAGCATATGAACATTACCGGAACCGGTGAACGGTCCGGGAATGTCGTCTGCAAAGCGGCCTGAATGGTAGAAAACCTACATCTTAAAGTATGTTAAGCCTCTGTAAAGTTTACATTTTCTTTACAGAGGCTTGATTTTTTCTTGATAGAAATTCAGGAAACAGCGCAGGTATAATCTTACATGCAGGCAGCCGGGTGACCGGAACAGTAAGACCGGATGGTCGGCTGCCGGAGATGCTTTTGAGACACTTTGGATTTATTAGAAGTGAAGAGGAGTTAAGTATTATGCTTGAGTTGAAAAATGTAAAGAAAAGTTATGACGGCACGCCGGTACTCACCGACATCAGCCTGAATATCGAGGATGGTGAGATTGTTTCTATATTAGGACCATCCGGATGCGGCAAGACAACGCTTCTGAACCTGATCCTCGGTATCGTGGATTCGGACGGCGGCCAGATCATCTACAATGGCCAGGACATCACGAATGTTCCTATGGAAAAGAGAGGATTCAACATTGTGTTCCAGGATTACGCCCTGTTTCCGAACCTGAATGTATACCAGAACATTACATACGGGCTGCGGAATAACCCGGAAATCTCTTCCAGAGAGGAAGTAGAAGACCTCATCCGCCTGCTTGGACTTGAAGAGCATTTAAATAAGAGGATCGGACAGCTCTCCGGCGGACAGAAACAGAGAGTTGCGCTTGCGCGGACAATGGTGATGAAGCCGAAGATCCTTCTTCTCGACGAGCCTTTAAGTGCTCTGGACGGCGTGATCAAAGAGTCCATCAAGGACAGGATCAAGACGATCGCAAGAGAATATAACCTTACAACGATCATTGTAACACACGACCCGGAGGAGGCGCTGACGCTTTCCAACCGCGTGATGATCATCAATGAAGGACAGATCGCCCAGTTCGGCCGTCCGGACGAGATCATCAGCAGACCGGAGAACGGATTTGTGAAGAAATTCATCCTGAACCAGCTGGAGATCAAGAAGAATAATATCTTCACCCTGTTTGCGGGTCAGCTTGCACAACAGGCACAGGTCGGCTGAAGGGGTGAGCGTTATGAGAAAGAACAGAGAGATTAAAGCTATTTTTGCGGTGATGGCAGTGTTTTTCGCAGGATTTCTGGCAGTGCCCATGATCAGTGTCCTGGTGAAATCCTTCACCGGAAACGGAGAAGCAGCATCGCTTTCCCACTACGTCGAGGTGCTGACCGGAAGAGGCTTCCTGCGCGCTTTGGGGAACAGCTTTGCAATCTCCATATGCAGTGCGCTTCTCGCGACTGTCCTGGCCTTTATCCTGGCATATACGATCCACTATACAAATGTGGGAAAAAGGTATAAATGGCTGATCAGCAAGGCGGCGATCCTTCCTATGCTGCTCCCGACGATCACTTATGGATTTGCGATCATTTATTCCTTCGGAAAGCAGGGACTGCTGACACAGCTCTTCGGAAGACAGCTCTTTGATATCTACGGATTTAACGGTCTTCTTCTGGGCTATGTAGTGTATACGCTCCCGATCGCATTCACCCTGATCAACAATGCCATGGGGTATATCGATAAGAGATTTATGATCGTGTCAAGGCTTATGGGGGATTCCCCGCTGCAGACTTTCCGCATGACGATCGTGATCCCGCTTCTGGGAACCCTGGCAACGTCATTTATCCAGACTTTCTTCCTGTGCTTTACAGATTTCGGTATCCCGGCGTCTGTAGGAGGACAGTATGAGGTTGTGGCGAGCGTGCTTTACGAAGAAATGCTCGGAAGTATCCCGAACTTTGGCAACGGTGCGGTCGTGGCGCTTGTCATGATCATTCCGTCGGTAGTAAGTATCACGGTACTCCATATCCTGGAGAAATATAACGTGCGCTACAACAAGATCTCACCGATCGAGCTGAAGAAAGGCGTGAAGAGAGATATAGTATTTGCAGTATTGAGCGGCGCGGTGCTGATCTGTGCGCTGAGTATGTTCATTGTTATGTTCGTGACTCCGTTCATCGAGGAGTGGCCTTACCGGATGAACTTTACACTGGAGCATGTACAGGCAGTGTTTGAAGACAGGCAGCTCTACGGTGTATATGTAAACTCCGTGATCGTGGCCCTGATCACTGCGCTGGCAGGCACGCTGATCGCCTATGGCGGTGCGCTGGTGACGGCCAGAAGTACGGTGAGCGGGAAATTGAAGAAGGGGATCGACAGCATCGCTCTGGTGACGAACACGATCCCCGGCATGGTCATCGGTCTTGCCTACCTGTTCGTGTTCACAGGGACACCGCTTCAGAATACCTTCCCTATCATCATCATTTGTAACGTCGTCCACTATTTCTCGACGCCGTATCTGATGATGAAGAACTCCCTGTCCAAGATGAATGCATCGTGGGAGACGACAGCAATGCTGATGGGAGACAACTGGATGAAGACGATCGCAAGAGTTGTGACCCCGAACGCCCTTTCCACACTGCTGGAGGTATTCAGTTACTACTTCGTAAATGCAATGGTCACAGTCAGCGCCGTTATCTTTATCGCAGGTGCAAGGACTATGGTCATCACGACTAAGATACAGGAACTTCAGTATTTCAATGAGTTTAACGAAATCTTCGTTCTGTCGCTCCTGATCCTGTTCACGAACCTGATCGCAAGGGCAGTGTTCCGCAGACTGGCAAAGATGAGCGAAAGCAGACAGAAGACGGCAAAGATATACCGTTTTGCTGAAAAGAAGAAGGCTGCCTGAACAGTATGGCAT
>DYCJ01000269.1 GCA_019418195.1 Clostridiales bacterium
GTAGTAGAATCAATGACCGCGATCACACTCGTCGATCTGCTCCTGCAAAATATGACAGCCAGAATGGAACATCTGAAAAAAATCTATTGAACACCGCAGCTTATCAACCCTAAACGCGGAAACATCCTCCGCCGATGAATTCTCTTAACAGAGAATTCGTCGGCACATACTCGCTTCCGATTCCAACAAAATAGTCAAAGAACTTGAGCAGGCGCTTCGCCTCCAGATATTCTTCTGATTCTTTATCAACACCGAACAATAACGGTTCCACATACTGTTTGAGGACTGCCAGTTCATAGAGAAGTGATGAATTAAACATTACATCTGCCTGCTCCTGATACGGAAAAATGTTTCTCTCCTCTCCACGCCGGACAGAAGGCCACATAGAAATAGTCCTCATGGCCGAAGAACCACGTGTGCGGGCATCCCGCACGATCCGGCGGATCAGGCGTCCGTCCGTGGACGGGATCCTGTTATGCTCATCAATATTAAGCTGGGTCAGGGCACTGATATAGATTTTAAATTTATATTCATCTTTCATTGCTTCTGTCAGCTTTGGATTCAGACAATGGATTCCCTCGATTACAAGGATGTCATCTGATCCCATCCTCTTTGGACGATTCTCATATTTCCTTTTTCCGGTTTTGAAATCAAATACAGGAAGATACACTTCCTCTCCCCGCAGAAGAGCTTCCATATCTGTATTAAACTTCTCAATATCAATTGCTTCCAGGCATTCAAAATCATAATTCCCGTCTTTATCTCTCGGGGTGTGTTCTCTGTCCACAAAATAGTTATCCACAGCTATAGGATGTGGTTTAAGTCCGTTGACACGCAGCTGTATCGACAACCTGTGGGAAAACGTTGTCTTGCCCGAAGATGACGGTCCTGCGATCAGGACAAACCTTGAATTACCCTTTTCGGATATTTGCTTAGCAATCTCTCCGATCTGACGTTCCTGATGTGCCTCCTGCACAAGCACTACTTCACGCATGTCATTCTTTGTGATCATATCGTTGAGTGCACCTACAGTCTCGATATCCTGACAGTCCCCCCACTGTACGGACTCTTTCAGCACGTGGAAAAGTTTCGGGCTGGGAATAAACTCCGGCACCTTCTCCGGCATTTCCCGGGACGGCATCTGAAGTACAAAGCCCCCGTCATAAAGATGCAGCGAAAAATATTTCAGGCATCCTGCATCCGGGACCATATATCCGTAATAATAGTCCTCAAATTCATTGATGCTGTATATATTGACTTTCGATACACGTCTGTACTCGAAGAGACGCTCTTTATCATACATTCCGTGTCTGTGGAAAAGCTCGACCGCATCATCCGTATGCACGGACCTCTTGTCTATCTGTATCTGCTGTTCGGAGAGTTCTCTCATACGGTCTGATACTTTTTTGAGAAATTCTTCATCAAGGTCCACTTGCCCCTCCACAGTACAATAATAACCTTTATCGAGGGAAAAATGGATCCTGACACGCTCTACTTTATCATGTCCGGCAGCATCATGGACCGCTTTAACGAGCAGAAAGCACATACTTCTCTTGTACGCCGCATGACCGATCGCATCCCCGGTCGTAACAAATCGCAGCTCACAGTCTTTCTCCAGTGTCTTTCTGAGTTCCTGCAGATGGAATCCCCCCGCAAATACAAGCACGATCTGATGCTCATAATGCGGCTGGAAATCTGCCGCGATCTCCTGGTACGTAGTCCCTGCCTTGTATTCCCTTATTTCGCCGTCTACCGTAACTTTATACATACGTGCAGCCATCTGTCTCCTCCATTTACTTTCAAACTCTGCTTTTTAGATCACCTGAAACGGGTGAACGACCGGAGTCGCCACAATTTCCAGTACAGGAAGCTTATCCTCAAGAAATTGTTTCATGTCGTCTATGAATATGTATTCCGTCCCGTAATGTCCGGCATCAATGACTGAAAGGCCCTGCTCGACAGCATCCAGACCGTCATGGTGTCCGATGTCACCCGTCACAAGCACGTCTGCCCCTTTAGCGATAGCAGGAGCAACAGCTGTTTTCCCTGATCCCGGTGATATTGCAAGCCTTGACACTTTCTTATCCATATCACCGAATACTTTCAGGCTTCCCAGCTTCAGTCTATGCTTCACATAGACACAGCATTCCTCCAGAGTCATCGTTTTCTCGAGATCTCCGATGCGTCCGATGCCTTCTTCTCCTCCGTCTCCGCTCATCGTAACATCCAGTACCTGTGCATTTTTTATCCCCAGGATTTTCTCTGAAAGAGCAGCCATGCCGAGTACATCGTAGTTTGTATGCATTGCATAATAAGCAATGTCATTTTGAATCAGTTTGACCACTCTTCTGCTGATAAAATCTTCATCTGTTACCCTTTTCAGCGGAGAAAATATCAGCGGATGGTGGGTGATCAGCATATCAGCTCCCGCCATGACCGCGCGGTCAATAACCTTGTCTGTCGCGTCAAGCGCCAGATATACACGGTTCACTTCCTTTTCTGCTCTTCCGGCAAGGAGCCCTACATTATCAAAATCAAGCGCCGCACTCTTCGGATACGCCGCCTCGATAACCTGCATGATTTCTTTACACAGCATAATGATCCATCCCTCTCTCAGCTATTTTTAATTCTTCCTCAAGTTCTGTTATTCTCCGGCGCACATCCGTCGAATCTCTGTCTTTCAGCCCGGCCAGGATCCGGGTGCGAATACGGATTTCTTTTTGAAGATATTCCCGCAGTATCGGGTTCTTCTCTTTCAGCAGAAGTTTTCCATACTGAAGCTCTTCTGCATCCCAGCCGCATACAATTTTCCTCTCTTTGTCCGGTTCCCCATGGTCCGTTTCATTTCGCACTTTGCGCCCGCCGCCAGGCGGTCTTACTTTCATCATGGGATAATATTTGCCGTCTTCTTCCACCATATCTTCTCTAAGAAAGAAAAAGCCTTCCTCCAAAAGAAAGGCTCGGACTTTTTCTATCTCTGACTGAGGCTGAAGGATGCATTCCTTCAAAGAACGCACGCTATCCGCCCCCTCTTTCAGGATGCGG
>DYCJ01000027.1:0-929 GCA_019418195.1 Clostridiales bacterium
CGAATGTCACAAGATCCTTAGTCTTGCTCGTCTGCCAGTTCCGACACTTCCGCATTCCATATTTCCTGTGGTCTGTTGATTTCTCGTGCTGACCACAAGTGATATAATACTATCACAAACGTAAAATGTCAACTGAAATCCGCGAAAAAATTAAAGTTCGAAAATTGTTCTTCATTTTTAAAAAATACCGAAAATTTCAACAATTGATTTTCCACAATCATAAACCGGGCTTTCGCCCCAGCCATGCCAGTTCGATTCCGCTTCGCTCCATCTCACTGCGGGCTTTCGCCCTATACAGGAAGATACGGACCGCTGGTCTTGTGCAAGCACAACCAGCGGTCCGTATCTTCCTGTGCATGGCTCAATGCTTATCGTCACATCTTCGGGATACCGTCAAATCCGGCCTGAAGTTCTTCATCCGTAGGAATATAGTCTGTCATCTCGCCATTATTGTATTTCTCATATGCAACCATATCAAAGTATCCGGTTCCAGTGAGACCGAACAGGATCGTCTTTTCTTCTCCTGTCTCTTTGCACTTCATTGCTTCATCAATTGCAACGCGGATCGCATGACTGCTTTCCGGTGCAGGCAGAATGCCTTCTACTCTCGCGAACTGCTCTGCAGCCTCGAATACAGAAGTCTGTTCTACAGACCGGGCTTCCATATATCCGTCAGCATAGAGCTGTGACAGTGTTGAGCTCATGCCGTGGTATCTCAGTCCTCCTGCATGGTTTGCCGACGGGATAAATCCGCTTCCAAGTGTATACATCTTGGCAAGCGGGCATACCATACCGGTATCGCAGAAATCATAAGCATATACACCTCTTGTCAGACTCGGGCAGGAAGCCGGCTCTACCGCAATAAACTGATAATCAGCCTCGCCGCGGAGTTTCTCGCCCATAAACGGTGAGATCAGTCCGCCCAGATT
>DYCJ01000027.1:939-3536 GCA_019418195.1 Clostridiales bacterium
GATTGGAACCGCCGCCTGCACAGCCAATGATGATATCCGGCTTGATTCCGTATTTATCCATCGCTATCTTTGTCTCTACCCCTATGATCGACTGATGCAGGAGCACCTGATTTAACACACTTCCGAGCACATATCTGTAGCCTTCTGTATGGGTTGCTACCTCGACCGCCTCGGAGATCGCGCAGCCAAGGCTTCCTGTAGTACCCGGATGCTCGGCAAGGATCTTTCTGCCGACTTCTGTCGTATCGGACGGTGACGGAGTCACGCTTGCTCCGTATGTCCGCATTACCTCGCGACGGAACGGTTTCTGCTCATAAGAGCATTTTACCATAAACACTTTACAATCCAGATCAAGGTATGCACATGCCATGGAAAGCGCTGTTCCCCACTGGCCTGCTCCTGTCTCCGTCGTAACACCTTTGAGCCCCTGCTCTTTTGCATAATAAGCCTGCGCAATGGCTGAATTGAGTTTGTGGCTTCCTGATGTATTATTTCCTTCAAATTTATAGTAAATCTTTGCCGGGGTCTGAAGCTTTTCCTCAAGGCAGTACGCCCTTACGAGCGGCGCAGGACGGTACATTTTGTAGAAATCGCGGATTTTCTGTGGTATCTCGATATAACGGTTGTCGTTATCCAGTTCCTGTTTGACCAGTTCCTCGCAGAACACAACACCGAGTTCTTCTGCCGTCATCGGCTTTAATGTGGCAGGATTCAGAAGCGGCGCAGGTTTGTTCTTCATATCTGCGCGGACATTATACCACTCTTTTGGCATCTCACTTTCTTCAAGATAGATTTTGTAAGGGATTGTCTTGTCACTCATTTTCTTTTCTCCTTTCCTCTCATCTGCCGTATCACTTACGGCGCAGGGAATGAACCCTGCAGACATTTTCGGGACTCGAGAATGCTGTGAGCATTATGCAAATAAAAAACTCTCGTCCCACACAATTAAACTATTGCAGGGACAAGAGTCAATATACATAAAAAACTCCTGCGGTGCCACCCGGCTTGATGCTTTTGCATCCACTCATCGCATACTGTCATATGCTGCTTTTCTTAACGAAGTTACATTCTCCGTCTCACCTACTCGCCCAACGCACAAAACTTATATTTAATAGCACTGTTGCTTTCAGCTCGCCCTCAGAAGCCCATTCACTTCATGTATATCTGCCGCTTTCCACCAACTGCGGCTCTCTGTGAGACTTTCATTGAAGTTACTTGCTCTTCCTCATCGGTTTAAAGTGACTTTACCACGTCACAGCATAGATGTCAACCTTAAAATTTTTATTATCTTGTTTTATTATGATGCCAGGGCAAAAGCCGTACTAATATTTCCCGTCTCCTCCGCAGACAGGACAGTCATAGTACCCCTGTCCACTACATCCCGTACAGGATTCATTTTGCCATTTTCCCATAGAGGAGTCGCCGCCATAGTATGGGGCAGAATTATAGCGTTCCACAAGTCCGCTTCCATTGCAAACGTCACATTTTTTCTTTCCACCCATACAATACGGACATGTCTGCTCTCCATTTCCCATACCTGCCGATCCGTTCACGTCAATATGGTAATCTGATTCGCCGCCGGGAACCGACGGGGTTTCAGGATAACCGGAACTGTTTAACATTCCCCATCCTTTGCACCGCTCGCAAAATTTCTCACCTGCGCCAAAACACTTTACGCAAACCTGTTTTGTATCTGTATCATATCCTGTTCCGCCGCAATTTGCACATTGGCTGGCAACTCCTGTCCCACTGCACTCCGGGCAGGGAATTTCCCCGCTTCCCTGCATATCTTCATCAAGCTCTGACATTTCCTGGTTTTCTTCCGTCTCTTCTTCTATTTTTATATCCGAACCATCGTTATATTCTACCGGTTTATCTTCCTCATGCAATATTTCTGTACTGTCTTGTACAGTATTTGATTCCTGGCCGCTTTGGCATCCTGACATAATACACAGAACAACGGACAAACTTATCATGGACAATATTTTTTTCACTTGACATCCTCGCTTTTCATTACTCGTCATCGACAAATCCATCGCCGCCGCACAGCGTACAGCGCCGTTCCCCGCCCACGCAGGACAGACACGGCCTGGTTGTATAATAGGTGTCTCCACCCCAACCAGAACCATAGTATTCTGTATGGCCTAATATTCCGGTTCCACCGCAGCTGAAACACTCTCCTTCCACCCCGTCTCCATGACATCTGCCGCACATCCTTCCGGCTTTCCCCGACGATCCTCCAGATGTTCCTCCGGCGGTAGACGGCTGAGAAGGGGGATAGAAACAGTTTCTGCATATAACGCCGGTTCCCCCGCATCGAGTGCAAGATGCAGTATTTCCGGTTCCGGAGCACAGTCCGCAGGTAACCTCGAGACGCTCAAACCCACAGTCCGGGCATATATTCTCACCCACAGTGTCCGACTCTGCCGTGCCTTCCTCTGCTTCATCCTCATAACTGTCTGATTCATATGATGCCTGGTCCTCCAACATCTGTCTTACTGACTGCTCCTGGGCCGCCAGTTCTTCCATTCTCCTGCGCTGTTCGTCTTCCAGACGTGCTTTTTCTTCTTCCCATGTTTCTCCATCGTCTGTTATTC
>DYCJ01000027.1:3546-3809 GCA_019418195.1 Clostridiales bacterium
ATTCCTTCATCCGATCCGGCAGCTGTCGAATCCGCCACAGTTTCAGAAGAACTTTCCTCCTCATAGGACGGCTCATAGGAATCCGCCTTTAAGCCACCGCCGCAGGCGCATAACGTAAGAGATATAATAGCACAGAGAATAAACAAGCCTTTTCTTTTCATAAACCTCTCCTTTTCTGAATTCCTCCATAATTTCCAGCATTTAGTTGTAACTCATCTCCGGATTCTCATTGCCGAATCCCCTCAGAATATCTCTCTGCTGAT
>DYCJ01000027.1:3819-17951 GCA_019418195.1 Clostridiales bacterium
GCACATAATTTACAAAACCTGCTGCCCAGTTTCCCGCCTTTTCGCCCAGTATTTTCCCAGTCTGGTCGTTTGTGATCAGAAAAAAGTCCGTCCATTCTGTAGGAAGAAGATCATATACATTTTCCGCTATTTCAGAAGTCCATTTCTTGGCAAATGGAGCCACTTCCTCATTTCTCACTCCCGCCTGATCCGCCTTTTCCTGTGCTTCCGTTACCTTCGCCCAGTCCTCCGCGATCTGTTTTCCGGTCTTGTAAAGCTCGCAGAGTGCATTGATCTTCTCAAGCGTATTTTTTGCCGTATTCAGAGGCGGATATTTCTCCAAAAAGTGATCCGCCCATTTTTCCATCTGGTCTTTTGCAATCTGGATTCCCGCTTCTTTCAGCTTCTCTGCGAGCAGATCCACTGTTTTCTCAACGTTTTCATTGCGTTCGGGCTTTTTAGTCTCCGTATCATTCGCCCCGTCCGGCTGTCTGTTTTCACTGTCTGCATCTGCATCTTGCTGCTCCGGATCTCCTGCACCGCTTTCCTCCGAGTCCTCTCCGGACACATCATCCGAATCTGACTGTCCTTGGTCTGGATTATCAGGGTCATCCGATTCATTCTGATTTGGATCATCATTCTGGTTCGGATCATCGCCCTGATCTGTATCATCATCCTGATTCGGATCATCCGGAAGCGGAACGCCTTCATAATAATTCATGTAGATATCCACAAATTCCGGAGGGATGGGCGGAATATGACCCAGATATTCTTTCATCTGCAAATAATCTTTAAACTCACCCGCACCTGTGTGCACCCACACATTATTTCCACAGTATTCCAACTGATATCCAACAAGCCAGTTTGCACCATCCAGCTCCTCTTCTACAGGCTCAAGCGCATTGTGAAAATATAGTAAATCACCTGAAAGTATATACATCATAGCGCCGTACTCTATGTGCTGTAACCACTCTCCTACCGGTGGAACAGGGTTATCCGGATCGGGATCATCTATCCCCGGATTGTCCGGATCGTCCGGATCGGGATCATCTGTTCCAGGATCATCTGTTCCCGGGTTATCCGGATCGTCCGGGTCTGGCTCGCCTGTTCCAGGATTATCCGGATCATCCTTATCGTCATCCCCGTCTCCCGGATTCGGGTTCGGATTCGGATTCGGATCTTCCGGTCTCAGATTCTCAAGCTCTTCCGGCAGCGGCGGCTCCTTGCCAAATGTATTTTTATATTCTTCATATTCATATTCCGTACCGCCTTCGACTGTCCATATATCCCCGTTCTGCACAGCCGTTGCACCTACGATCCAGAATCCGAGCACATCCATCTGATTATCTTTCAGAGAATAGAACAATCCGTCTCCAAAGTACCATACTCTTGTACTCGCTGTCTGCAGCCACTGGTTCTCCGGTATTATGCTGCCATCATTATCGGGTTCTGATGATTTCTGCGCGGCTGCTTTATTCATAGCTGCTTTGTCTGTGATTGCTTTGTTCATAGATATTTTATTCGCATCAGCTTTCTCTTTCTGTCTTTCGCTGTAAGCCTCTGCGAATTCCGCTATCTCTTCGGACGGCATTTTTTCCATTTTCATCTCCGACAGGACAGCATCTGCCGGTTCCTGCTCTGATTTCTCCGATACATCAGTGTCCGCTGGCTCCTGATCTGCAGTCTCAGGCTGGTCTGTCTGCTCCTGCACATGCATTTCCGGCACATCTACCGTTTCCACATCTGTCTGCGTCTGTACCGCTGATTCCTCCGTCAACACTTCTGTATCTTCACCAGCCGCCGCATAAGACATTGACGGAATAAGCATACAGAGTGCCAGTGATGCGGCTATTCCTTTATAGAATCGTTTTCTTTTCATCATTCATCCACCTCCAATGCAGCAGCCATAGCTGTCAGGATGCTGATATCTGTATCATCCAGCGTTTCTCCATCCGGGTACCCGCATATCGTGTAGCTGACGCCATCCACAACTGTATTCAGTGTCATGATCGGTTTTTCTTCCTCCATCTCATAGAATGCATGAACCGCATAAAGCGTCCCGTTAAAATCGACTATCTCTGACTCAACAAGTGACGTTGTGTCATATTCATATGCTGTTGCCTCCCTGTACGCCTCCTGTTCCTCTTCTGAAAGGTCTGCAAGATTTCCTTCGATCACTTCCGACTCTCCTGCACTTAAGACCAGCCGCAGGTCGTCTACTATAGCAAACGCAAACGCCGTGTCGTCCTCTGTTACACCCGTCTCCATCACCATATCCTCCGGAAGATCCAGTTTCATATCATACAGAGTAAGGCGGGTGCCATTTTCCGTGCGTCCAAAGCTTACTACATCTTTTTTCTGCATCATGGTGATCACTTCTTCCTCCTGCCCGGTCTCCGCATCCGTTCCCTGTGTCTCTGCACTTACAAGTCCCGGGATCTGAACAGCCAGTACCGCTGCCACAAGGACTACCCCTGCCGACAGCGCCAGATATTTTTTCTTCATCTTTCTCCTCCTCACCTTTCCGGTTTCTTTTTCACCGCCCACCACGGGACATGGTTTCCCGCTTCGTTATAATAGTTCAGGGCTTTCTCCTCATCCTTCTCTACTCCTGCACCATTTGCATAACACCAGCCAAGACGGAACTTTGCTTCCAGGCTTCCCTTTTCTGCCGCCAGCCGGTAAAGCCTGACCGCTTCATTTATGTCCTTTTCCACCTCCTTCCCGCAGAAATAGAAATACGCCAGCCGGCACAGAGCATAGGGATGGCCTGCTGCCGCAGCTGTACGGTAAAGCTTTTCTGCCTGTGTCATGTCACGTTCCAGATGTTCCGGACCGATCCCCCGCTCACGGATCAGTCCCAGATTAAAACAGGCGCTTATGTGACCTGCTGCCGCAGCTTTTTCATAATACGGAAGTGCCCGGAACTTATACTCTTCCATGTTGGTTTTACAGATCAGATACTCGGGGCTGTCGTCCCAGTTGATCATCTGACTTCTTAATGCTTCCGGCCCCTCCTGCAGAAGCAGACGGTTCGGATCTCGCTCATAGTAGTATGCGAGCTGGAACTGCGCGTCCGTATCCCCCGCATCCGCCGCTTTTTTCAACCAGTATTCTGCAGGAGTCTCTTTCTCTTTCATCCCGGTCAGATGATTTTCACAGTACAGCCCATAATAATACATCGCCCGCACATGTCCTGACTGTGCCGCTTCCAGGAAATATTCTGCCGCCTCATCCGTGATCACCTTTTCTCCTGCCGCCCGGTACAGTTCCATCCCTTTTTCATACATTGCATTCCCTCCTATTCCTCTGTAAACTCACCATCCGCAAGCTTATCCGCCGCATCTTTCATACGGTCCTCATAGACCTTTTCCATGCCAGTCATCCCGTCATTTCCATACGACTCCGCCATCTTTCTGTTAAATTCCACATCATCCGCCAGATCTGCCGCCGTATCGGTCACCGGAGCGGTAAAAGAAACATCTATCCCGGAATTTTCGCTCAGAAAATCCATATTGTCCATGCTCGCCTGCCAGATGGAGTCGCTCAAAGGGTCTGTCATAAACCCGTTATAGAGCGGCGGATAAATCCCTTTCGCCCGGTTCTCTGCATTTACCTTTTCCATCTCCTGGATTGCAGGGACAAGATCAGACATCAGCTCATTGTAGGCTGTGTCGATAGATGTGTTATAAAGAATGCCGTTATGCATCTCAAAGCCGTCTGCCGGCATTTCGGACACAAGCTCGTTGTATGTCTGGTCGATGTCCGTGTTATAAAGGATGCCGTTATTTATCTCGTATCCGCCCATAGACGCATCGCTCTGGAAATCATTTACAATATCACTGTAGGCATCATCAATCCCCGTGTTGTAGAGAATCCCGTTTACAATTTCATACATACTTTTCCCTCCTGACCTTCTCTTTTTTATTGACTTTCCGCTTTAAAATTCATCTTCACCCAGGCAGCAGCATCGTCCATATCACCGCAGACAATTGCGTTTCCGATCCCCAGTGCACTGATCAGAGGTTTCTGTTCCTCCCGGAGTGCAAGCCCTGCCGCCATCACCTCACAGTCGTCCGGCGCGGTCAGCCTGTGGACAATCTTGTAATTTGTATTCTTGATCACATCCGGGATCAGTCTCGTAGGCACCTGATCTACGATCATAAGGCCCTCTCCGTAGCTGCGGATCTCGGAGAGCATATTAGTAAAGATATCTGCCACCGTCTGCTGTGGATTCCCGCTCCCGCCCGGATCTTTTCCCGGGTTCGCCAGTACATTATGAGCCTCCTCAACAACGGTAAGATGCATCAGTCTGTTTTTCTGAGCCTCCTTCCGGTAAGTTTCGTCGTATTCATAGGCGGACATCCTGTATTCATACAGGCTCAGCATAAGCACTGACATGATCAGCGCCCTGTCTTTCGCATTTGTAATATGGCTTAAATTGATCACTGCCGACTGTCCGAAGAGATGCTCCCATGGTGTGGAATGCCCGGCGTTCAGTATCTTTCCTCTCGACCCTCTTGTGAGATACTGGAACCTGGTCTCCAGCGACGCTCCGATATTATCCTGTACCTTTCTCTCATATCCACGCATCCGCAGTACCTGCCGCGCCATCTCTTTCAGCCCGTCCAGACGGGGATATGCATGGGGCTGTTCCATCTCATCTGCCAGAAAATCCCTGTGATAAGCCTGATACATATAGTGATAAACCGTCTCGTCTATGATCACAGGGAGAATATCGCTGACCGGAAGAGAAACATTCAGCAGCGCACTCAGCTTCTCGCTCCGGGAAAGAAGGTCAATCTTCGCTCCGGGCACGGCCCCCGGCTGAAATGGATTCAGGAAGAGAGGTTCCGTCTTTATTCCGTCAATTTCAGAGTGTCCGGGCATAAAGATCCGGAACTGCTTTTCCTCCGGGAGATGCCGGTTCTGCTCTGCCGCCCATCTTACATAATCATCTTTCGCAGGCTCTATCACCAATACCGGTATATTCCTGCCGGTCAGCTCACGGATGATATTCTTGCAGGTCGTCGATTTGCCGGACCCTGTACTGCCGGTTACAAGGGCGTGACGGTCAAGAGCATTGGGATCGATCTTATAGTCATTTGTCTGCACAACGCCTGTATCCACCACTTTCCCCAGCGTGATCGAATCCCCGGTCAGCTCCGCAGGATTATTGGCAAATCGCACTGCTGTTTTCACAAATCTGAGTCCCGGCACGTCACGGCTCGGGAGGGACGATGCAAGGGAGAGCTCTTCCGTATTGAGCGGAGTGCTTAAATACTGGTATGCATTTCCAAAGATATGCCAGTCATCTCCTGCACGGTCTCCCGCAAGCCCGGCTTCCTCACTGTCCATCAATGGGATAAGCTCAAATCTGTCTCTGATGATCTCCAGCGCTCCGGAATGTTCTTTCAGCACATGTACACGCACCGGTTCCAGATAAGTCTGGTCTCCGGAATAAATCGACCGCAGCATACCGCCTATCGTACTGATATCTTTTCTCGTATGGCCGAGAATATAGATCCCTGTATTCCAGAATCCGAGACTACGTCCCTTTTTCAGCCTTTCGATGTGCCGGTCTGTCAGTTCCTCTGCATACTGTGCAAATTTATCCAGATATTGCGATGAGATGTTTCTTGAATAATTCATGGATATCTGCTTGTTCGTGCCGAGCATGGCACCGATGCCGGTAAACACAGCCTGTGTCAGCCTGCCGGCAGCATATAAAGGGAATCCCATACAGGAGCCTAAAAGTCCTCCCGCAAATCCTCCGAGCAGTCCAAGCCCGATGCCACTGTTCTGAGCCTCCCCCTGTGCTTCATTCTCCGAGACTGTGCGGTCCACGTTTTTGTGGATCTCACTCCCCAGTCTTCTCATTCTATTGATAATATCCGCAGCCTCACTGTCCGGCATAGGATCTGCCATGATCAGAAGACTGTAGTCTTTCTCCCGGCCGTTTAGATCACGCAGGCCGAATGCAAGCGGGTCCAGAGTCTGGCAGGCATCTCCGCGGACCGTTCTGCGAAGCGACGGGATCCCTGTGACTGCACCGACAGCCCGGTATCCCGCCATTGTTCCGCTGATATTTTCATATACCTCGGCCGGACTCATGGCATACAGCTCCATCCCCGGCATACTGCCCGATGCTGCCTCTTTCATCTGTTCCACCGCATCTTCCGCACTCAGGCTGCGGACCGATGAGGCAGTGCCTAGATACAGGCTCGTTTCCCCGCCGCTGCGGTTTAGAAGAAACAGAAGCCGGTGTCCCCACGTATGCATGGAAGAAAGCACGCTCTGCCATCTGGAAAGCAGGTCATATTCCCTTATATTTCCCGGATGCACTGGAAGACGTACCACTTTCAGCCAGGTAATTCTGCCAGTTTCATAAGGGAGATCCGCAAAGTCCTCCCGCTCTGAAATGTGGTTCAGATAGCTTCGCTCCATAGAATAATCCAGAAGATGCTGATAGTAGTCATCCGGGATTTCCAACGTATCCGGGATTTTCAGCTTCTCCAGCTCAATTCCCTGGAACAGATCACGAAACAGCAGCTTTCTCTCTACTTTACTCATGCTCACACCTCCTTCAGATCCGATAGATTCCTTCTCTTTTTCTCCACTGTTCCCGCCGCGTGAGCAGATTTACCGCCGTGGGGAACCATGGTTCCCTGACAGATGTCTCCACCGTCCTGGTATCATCCTTCAGCCTGCTTTCCCTATCGGGATAAGTGTACAGGACAACATTTCTCATAAACTGGCTCACCGGAGCCTTTACAAGATTCTCTCCCCATCTTCCCGGCAGCCTGACAGCCGTCCCTGCAGGCAGCTTAGCTTCCAGGACCGCCTCTTTTAAAAGCGGATAGGGGATACTCCAATTCATAGACCACTGCCCCAGGCTATTGATAGTCACAGCGAATATCCTCATATTTGTTACCGCAGTAAATACAGTAACCGGCTTTCCAAGCAGTTGTTCTCTCTTATTCATTGTTTTCAGCAGATATATCTCTTCCCCTCTTTGAAGCTCCGGATTCACCTGCCGGAACCTCTGCATATCTGCCTGGGGGATCATGTAAAGAGCCTGTGGGAAGCGATGTACAAAGTACTCCTTAAAATCCTCTTCTTCCAGATATGCCGCCTTATCCCCATCCGCTCCTGTCCAGGCTTCAAGAGCCTCTCCCAGAGTCGGATACTCTCTGTCCATTTTAAGGAATCCATACATACTTCTCGCATGCAGAAGATCCGGCGCAGTTCCCTTTCCCCACTGATAGCACATTCCAAGGTTCCTGCATGCCTGCTGTGCGCCGAAGTCACAGGAATCCGACATCTTTGCGGCTGCAGTCTCAAAATACTGGAATGCCTGTGCATAGTCACGGTATGTACCAAGTCCGAAGAAAAAGCATTCCCCGATAAAGTTCTGGAGCTGGCTGACCAGGCAGTTCCCCGCCTGATACTCTTCTACCACGCCGCCTGCTGTACTATATCCGGTCAGATATTTTCTTTCCGGATCAAGATCCGTTCTGGCAAGGAGCTTTCTGCTCCAGAAAAAACGTTCTTTATACATTTCCGAATTATATGCAAGATAGATCTGTGCTTCTATCTGTTCTTTTCCCGCGGCCCGGCAGATCCACAGAGCACCTTCCTCTGCCGGGCTGCTCCCGCTCTTGTCTCTTTTCACGGTTTGCCCTGAAATGTGAAACGGGCCGCCTGCGTCTATAAGTGCAGCACATCCAAATTTCCACATAGCATCCCTGTTCCCCTGCCTGGCAGATTCTCTCCACCAGTATCGTGCAGCCGCAGGATTACAGGACACGCCTTTCCCGTTCTGATATGCAAATCCTGCCAGATACTGGGCGGATGCATCCCCTGCTTTTGCTTTACTGATGATCAATGCAGTGTCTTCTTCCCGGCCGGCATCTTCTTCCTTCACGCCGTCAGTTTCCATGCCGGCATCTTGTCTGGTGTCTTGATATGTTTCTTGATCCTCACTTTCTTTTCCCGCTTTACTGTCATAATGAATATCCCCGGTATACACAGACCAGACCAGGCCGCATCCCACAGTCTCATGCGGTCTTGCCATCCTTAAAATCCGCTCAGGCTCGCTCTGTATGGTCCCAAGGCCAAGCGGCTCACAGCAGTCTGTTTTATCCAGCAGGATATCCTTCACAAAATACCACTGACTGTGCCCTCCGGTCAGGAGCACCAGATCTATATCTGCCGGACTATCAAGTATCCCCCTGCTGATGACATCATCCAACATGCCCCGGACCAGGAAAGCAAAAATCTTGAGATAACCTGCCGATATCTCCTGAAGCCTGCTCCTGTCAAGCGTCGGGAACGGACGCGGTATGACGTTCCACAGATGAAAGATATTGGATACAAAGGGACAGGAATCCACACTTGCACCGTCGTTCAGCAGTTTTGACACAGTATCTTCTTTCCACTTTTTACAGGACACTCTGTACTGCCGCATAAACTTTTCGGTAATTTCCTCTGAGATTCCGTTTTCCCTCAGATAACAGCTCAAATAATCCCCAAGAATACTGTCCATCTCATTTCCGCCGAAGAAAAGCCTGGATTGTGCATCCGGCCAGGCCGCCAATATCTCATTTCCCTTCCGGGAGTACCTGCACAGGGCAAGATCTGTTGTTCCTGCTCCCATATCGATCATAAGCATGTGAAACTGTTCCGCCTGATACAGTCCGGTCTTCTGCAGATATTCCCCATACTGCACCCGGACTGCATACATTGCCGCTGTTGCCTCATCCATTCCGGACACATTTTCAAATCCTGCACGGACCGCCGCATCCCGCATAAATCTTCGTGTCTCTTCCCGCCATTTTGCCGGGTAGCTGATCATCGTCCTCACTGTATCGCAGGAGCCGAAATAGCTGTCCTGGTCTGCATACTGCCGGTACAGATACCCCAGGAACATCTCTGTCAGTTCTTCCGCCTGTTCTCGCTTATCCTGCCATGCACTTTCCAGATCCATCTTGAAATCAGAATACAGGACCGAACCGGCCCGGTCCGGCTGTGCATCATATCCGAAGTATTCGCTGTCCCCGTCAATACGTACAAGGGTGGGTACGACTGCCTTTCCGTCAAACTCCACATACTGTGAATTTTCAGGTTTGTTCCCTGCCCTGTCTTCATGCTCATATGTCCTGACTCTGATCAGGGAAGTACTGGTGCCAAAATCGATCCCTATAATCCGCTCCGTCATCGTTCTGTATACTCCTTTTATAAAAAATGAGGACAGAAACCGGCAATTATCTGTCAGTTCCTGTCCTGAAAGCTGCCGTTTATACGGTCAGCATACCATATTCATTTTTTCTCATTTTCAACTTTTTTCCGTTCTGACGAAATTATCGTCCATCTATTTTCCCATCATACAGCTGTATGTACGTCACAGTTTCGAGATCACATTGACCAGCATCTGTGTACTTCGTTCTTCGCCCGTCGCTTTATCCCGTATGGTCACGGTAAGAGTTGTGATCCCCTGTCTGAGTCCCTGCACCCTGCCGCGGTCATCTACCGTGGCTATGTCCGGATCCTCGCTTTCCCATGTCACTTCGAGCAGCGGGTCAAGATATCCGACCTGTGCGTCCACTATGAGCTGTCCTCCCCGGATATCGTCGAATGTCTTGACATAATCCCGGTTCTGTGTAGTGATCAGATTCTGCTGCCACCTCTCTTCATCAAAGAACAGCAGATGGCTTCCGATCAGATCTGTCATCTCATACTCGTTCCCCTCACCGTCCACAAGGGTACAGCGGGTGATATCAAGGACAAGCTGGCTTTCATCATAATTAAAGTTCTGGAAGATAACTCCCACATAATCCAGATTAAAATGGTTCGGATCCTGGAACGGAAGTTCCATGTGCAGCGTATTGTCTTCCGTATAGAAGAAATCATAAGTCAGATCAGCATTCTGCCAGCCGCGCTTGTCATCTTCACCGGTATAAAATGTAAACAGAGAGTACGTATCGATCACTTCTGATGTATCTCTTTTATGCGTATAATCTTTCAGCATGATCCGTACCGCGCTTGAAGTCTGGACCTGAACATCCATCATGTATGACCGGTCAGCCAGGGGATATCTTACATCCTGTTGGGTAAGAACAACTGAATCGTCCGTCTCGATCGGGAACTTTGAGAGATCCAGTTCTGTATTCGCCCTTTCCATTTCCGTTTCTGTCTGGTAACTGATACGACCGCCGAAGAATGCGCCGGCTGCGATCAAAAGCGCCCCGGCTGCCGTCGCTCCTCTCACGAACCATTTCCTGCGCGGCATTCTTCCCGTTTTCCGCATCTTTCCGGCATCTTCCACTCTTTCATCCTTCCGGCACACAGGAATCCTTATGGTCCCTGCCAGGATTTCTTCGAGTTCATGGATATCTGCCAGCATCTCTGCCGTATTCTGGTAGCGGTCTTTTGGCATTATGCAGAATCCCTTTTTCAGGATACGATTGACCTGCCCGGCAGATACTTCCTTTTCATGCAGGAGCAGCCTGGAATAAGGTGAGATGAGCTCCTTTTCGTGTGAGAGTTCGATATCTTTGGGAGGCTTTTCCGATGCGAGGAGGCTGTAAAATACAGCTGTCGCTGAATACAGATCTGTCCACGGCCCCAGTTCATCATATTTGTGGAGGACAGCCTCCGGAGCCATATATCCCGGTTTTCCAGGATAATAGTCGTCAATATACGTCTCCGGATGTTCCAGAGAGTATACGCTGTTAAAATCCAGCAGCAGCATTTCCGTGGGAAATTCCTGTGCATTTCTCGGTTCCAGCATAAAGATATTGTCCGGGCTCACATCGAGGTGGAGCAGTCTGTGTTCATGGAAGAGAGTAAGCGTCTGGAGCAGATTCTGCATGCACCGTATCACGACCTCGAGTGTAGGGAATTCCTTTTTCTTATTAATAAGTTCGGACAACAGCATACCCTTTCTGGCAGTCAGGATCGTATAGACTGTCCCGTTCTGCTCGAAAGAATCGATATTCTCGGCGATTCCGCCTTTTCCCTCTCCCGCGAGTGTCAGATGGACGCGATTTCCCAGCAGATAACTCTCTTTGTGCTGCTCAAATAATCCTCGTGCGCTCGCCTGTACATCAAGGCTCATCTCGCTGTTTCTTGTGATCCTTCCAAGGAAGTCATATGGATACAGCTCTTTGATCAATACACTGTGCCGCTTCTCCGGCATCAGGGAGTCCTGGTAATAGGCCTGATATACAACAGAATTTCCCCCGGCATTGACATAACTGCTGATCGTATAATTCTTTCCACTATGGAAAAGTTGATACCCACAGGGAAGGATCACGCGGTTATCCTTCTTCTCATACTTTTCTCCCATTTCTTTTCCCTCATTTTTCTAAAAGATAGGCGGCCGGTTTATTTGTGTCAAAAATCTTCCGGAGCATCCTCTCCATCCTGTATCCGATAAAGTCTTCTTCTCCACTCTGATTGACAGCAAGCAGGATAAGGTAATCAAAGGGACAATGGACATTCAAGACCGGCATGCCGCACTCCGCCAGCATCAAATCCATTCTCCTCCTATGTTCTGAGATACTCCTCATATCGGCCGCATCTGTATCCACCTCTCCTTCCGTTGCGAGATACAGTAGAAGAAGAGTTTTTCGGTCTACATCCAGTTTTCCCGAACACATTTCATAGATCGTCTTTGCTGAAGGCCAGTGCTGCTTGATCTCCCGCTGAAGCTGTGTATATCTTCCTGATTTCTTCTCATATGGCACGCCCATACGCAAATACTGATCAACGACTTTTCGTATACTGTACTCCTGCTCATCGGGCAGGAAGTCATCTCCCGACGAAGGATGGAGCAGATAGTTCAGCATCTTCCGAAATTTCCGGTATGCAGTCCAATGCTGCAATCCGAATTTTTCCCGGTGTATTTCGAGGAACTCCCTGAGTTCGTCCTCGCTCCGGACATGCTCAAACCGGCTGCGGATATAACCTGTAATTTCCGCAGTTGTCTCATTCTCCTTATAGGTACATGCCGGCATCTCTTTCTTCTCAACAGGGATATTTATTTCCCGGACCTTTTTGACAGCCTCCGGGTAATCTCCTTTTCTGCGAAGACAGTACGCGTAGATCAATTCACGAGGATTACGATAGTGAATCCCTCTTTCCACAGTGATCCCGAGCAGGGTTTCTGCTCTCTGCTCATCCAGTTCCAGAGCAAAACATATCTTAAATATTTCCTCACGGTTCTTGGGAAGATTTCTGTCATGCATCCAGTTCCTCACCCTTCGCGCGGTCCGTTCTCCATCTTCATCACTGTTATATTCCGTCAGTTTTCGGGTAAGCCTGCGCGCCAGAGGCTCCGCTCCCTGGTACAATTCTTTCAGCAGCCTGGAGAACTTCCAGAATGTTACATTCCCTTTCAGAAAATCATCGATCGTTCCCTCTGTTTTTCCTGTGTATTTATCAGCCAAAACAAAGTCCTCCTGCATCGCGGTCTCTGCTCATCTCAGATGAATAAGTCACTTTTTGATTTTTCCGCATATACATTTAGTATACATCAGCATACCTTCGGTCTTGTTCAACTTTTTTCCGCTTTTGCACTTTCCGCTCATTCGTCTCGTTATATCAGTATCTGTTATGCACTTTTTCCGCGAAACACATAAAATCTTTCAGCTCTATAAACTTCCCGCCATCCAGTATCGCTTTCCCGGTCATCTTCCCGAACACCTGATGCTGGTCTGAAGATACGAGAAAGGCCGACATACTTGCCGTGCGGTCCAACACCGGCTCAAATTCCATCTCAAACCGTCCGTCACTAGAAGAAAATGTCCACATCTTCATATAGTCGTCCTCTGGTATGTGGAACGTCACATCGTCCAGTTTATGGCCTCTTCCATCATAGAAGAGAATATTTTCCGTCGCCGCCGAAGTGTCGCCGAATCCGTATCCGATATTAAATCCAAATGCCTTTCCACCTACCGTACCGTTCCCTGAGCCCCAGTACCATGTGTTGTCGTAGGTCCAGACGCCTCTCCCCCAGTCAAGCGTACCGTAATCCTTATCCGGGCTGAACCAGTAAGTGATATCATCGAAAGACATATACCCTTCTGCCGGCATACAGTTGATTTTCTGATTGTAGTAAAATGCTTTCTTTCCATTCCACGGAGTCGCGATCGTCATTGTATCCATGTCCGGCTGATCCAGTGCGATCTCGCAGTAGAACGGTTTCCCCTGGTAAAACTCTTTGAAGTCGCAGGAGATCATGCGTCTGCCCGAATCCACACGGAACTCCAGCCGCATCCTTTTATCTCTGTAAACAATATCCCCTTTCGAGGAAGAAGACGGCATCTTCATCTTTCCCATAGGAAAAGGCGTCAGAATTGTCTCTGTATGTTCCCATCTCTCTTTAAAATTCAAAAGAGAGACCGACTGAAGCCCGATGTATCCGTCATCAGATAAGGTAAAAGCTGCCGCATAGTCCTCATTCATCACCAGATAATAATCCCATTCTTTGATCCGTAAGGCAGACGACTTTATATTCTTCCTCTCGTATTGCCACACCTGGCGGCGGGCCCACCCCGGTTCCGTGATCTTTCCGAATTCGTCGAGAAGCGGCTGCTCTTTCGTTACTTCATGATTTCTCATATCTGTCACACCCCGTTTCCGGTGAAATGCCAAATGCTGCTTTCACCGCAGTTTATTCTTCCCTCAGCATGCGGGATAATTCTGCAAAAATTCCCCTTCGGTCGGTGCTGGACGCGTGCCACTGGCACGCAGCACCCCTCCGGCGTATCGCACAAAAAAAGAAGAGCCCGAATCCCAACCGGGACCGGGCTTCTGCCTTTATTCTACTACGCCACTTTCTCTTTTGCAAGTGCTGCGAGTGTTGCAAATGCTTCTTTGTCATTTACAGCCAGCTCAGCCAGCATCTTTCTGTTCATATCAACGTTTGCCAGTTTCAATCCGTGCATGAACTTGCTGTAGGACAGACCGTTCATTCTTGCTGCTGCATTGATACGTGCGATCCAGAGCTGTCTCATCTGACGTTTGCGCTGCTTTCTTCCTGCATATGCAGAAGTAAGAGCTCTCATGACAGACTGTTTTGCTACTCTGTACTGTTTGGAGCGTGCTCCTCTGTATCCTTTTGCCAGTTTCAGTGTTCTGTTATGTTT
>DYCJ01000270.1 GCA_019418195.1 Clostridiales bacterium
CATCATAAAAGAGAAATGTAAAATGTAAAATCAACTCTATGTTAAATCTATGTAAAGTCGCAAAAAGCCCCAATTTGCGCTGTTTCGCACAAATCGAGGCTGATTTTCGCATCTTCTTTTATCAAATATGACGAGACTTTTCTATATTACTTCTGATGCCGTCACACCGGATCCGCAGCTACCCGAGGAGAAATTCTCCAAGGTCTTCTATTGTATAAAACACCTTGTCAGCTCCCGCATCCATGAATTTTTCTGCGACTTCCGCACATTTTGCGTCCCTCTCTTCCGGAGAGAGCGCTTCGTATTCTTCCTGTGTCAGTCCCATCTCGGAACTTCCGACTACGATGCCGGCCGACCAGACTCCCGCGTTCTTGCCTTCCTTGATATCAGATATCGTATCGCCCACTTTCAGGACACGGCGTACTTTTTTGATCCCGAGCGCCTCTATGTTGCGGAAGATCATATACGGATACGGACGGCCTTTCTGATCTGTAGAATCCGGGCTGAACCATACGTCCGGCTCATATCCTTTCTTCTTTGCTGCCGGAACGACGATCTCCATCATCTTGTCATTATATCCTGTGGTGGAACCGATCTTGATGCCGTTTCTTCTCAGACGGTTTACAGTTTCAACCACACCTGGTTTCGGATCGGAATAAAGGTGAAGGATGCTCAACAGCTTCTCCTCGAAAATCTGATACAATGCCTGTGCTTCTTCCTCTCCCGGCTCTTTGCCGTACTTCTCTGTCCAGAGTGCTTTGATCCGGTCCATCTTCAGCATGGTACGGATATGGTCGATCTTGAGCATGCCCATAGGCTCGCGCACTTCCTCCATGGTCGGCTCGATGCCGTACTGTTTAAAAACTTCCACGAATGCCTGCACCGGCGCCATGCATCCGAAATCTACCGTTGTTCCTGCCCAGTCAAAAATCACTGCCTTAATTTTCTTCATGATTGTACTCCTCCAGAAATTCTTTTATGATCGCACATACTTTCTCAATATCCTCGGGATAGATCTCACCGATATTTCCGATGCGGAAAGTCTCGGCCTCCGTCACCTTGCCCGGATAGATCGCGTATCCTCTGTCCTTGATATACTCGTACATCTGTGAAAATGTAAAGTGGCACTCTTCCGGATAGAAGAAAGTCGTGATGATCGGTCCCTGGTGGGTACTGTCAATATACGGACGGATTCCCATTTCAGCCATCTTTTCGATGAGAAGCCTGTTATTCTCAGTATATCGTCTGCTTCTCGCCTCTATGCCGCCTTCTTCCTCCAGCTCTTTCATTGCCTGGGCAAAAGCGAGCACCACGTGGGTCGGGGAAGTAAATCTCCATTTGCCGTCTACTTCCATTGTCTTCCACTGGTCATACAGGTCAAGAGACAGGCTTCTTGCTTTTCCCGCGCTCGCTTCCAGCAGGTCTCTTCTTGCGATAATGAATGAGAATCCCGGCACACCCTGGATACATTTGTTGGCGCTGCTAATGATGAAATCAATCCCCCAGTCCTTCACCGGGATATCTACGCCGCCAAAGCTGCTCATGGCGTCCACGATAAAGACTCTGCCTTTTTCTTTTACAACTTTACCCACTGACTCGATATCATTTAAGATACCGGAAGTAGTCTCGCTGTGTACCATGGATACATGCGTGATTGCCGGGTCTGCGTCCAGCATCTCACCAATCTTCTGTGCATTTGGCACTTTGTTGTAGTGCTCATTGTATACCTGGTGTTTAATTCCTGCGTGGTCGGCAATATCAACCATGCGCTCGCCGTATGCGCCGTTCGCACAGATCAGGAGCTCGTCTCCTGATCCGATCACGCTGGTAAGCACGGACTCCACGCCAAATGTACCGCTTCCCTGCATCAGCACAACCGTATATTCATCCTCAGATACATGCGCCAGTTTTAAAAGTCCTTTCCGGATTTCCTGTGTGATCTGTTTGTAATCGTCATCCCATGTGCAGTGGTCGAACATCATCTGCTGTTTTACCGTGTCCGTTGTAGTAAGTGGTCCCGGTGTAAGAAGTTTATATGATTTCATCTCTGTTTCCTCTCTTTTCTCTTTGATTGGGGACGTAGTAAAACCCGGTTTTACTACGTCCCCGTTCACAGTTTTTTCACATTTTACAGTCCTGCCGCCTCTTTTGCAGCCTCGGAGATCGCCTGGTGCTGCTCCAGAAGATCAACCGTCAGTTTTTCCGGGAACACCTGCGGATTTGCTGATTTATTTTCCGCATCTGTAGTCTCTCCGTTATACAGTGCGTTCGGATAGTAGGACTGCAGCTCTTCTCGCCCGTTCTCGATAATGCACTGTGCCATTTCCATTGCCAGCGGATTTGTGTCATCGCCCTTGTCTACGATCGCAACAGACTCTGTCAGGCTGAAGTTTCCTTCCTCCGGATCAATGTAGTCGATCGGGAGTCCGTCTGCTTTATCTGCAACCGCCTGCTGACGAAGACCGAATCCGATAGCCACTTCTCCGGCACGTACTTTCTTGAGCGGTGCAGAACCGGAATCCTCAAGGTGATCTCCTACATTTTCATAGATGCCTGTGAGCACTTCCTGAGCTCCGTCCTCACCGTATGCAGATACGAGAGCCTGGATAAGGAGCCATGCCGTAGAAGACGCCGAGATATCTGTCACGGAAAGGTATCCTTTGTATACCGGATCAGCCAGATCCTTTAAAGATGCAGGCATCGGAAGATCATTTTCTTCCATCATTTCTGTGTTTATAATGATCGTACCCTCCTGGGACGTGATCGGTGCACAGTAAGGCTCAAACTCATCGATCGTATCTACATCGAATGTCAGATCCTGGAACATAGAGTTCTGATCCTGGGCACTCTCTACATAGAAGGTACTCATCGTCACCATGTCCGCCTCGATGTCTGTCCCCTCAGCCAGCAGCTTGCCGCCAAGCTCGGAAGTTCCGAATGTCTGGAACATATACTGCCCCTCATACCCGTTGCTGTCGAGCGCGTTCTCCATCGCCGTGATCGCTTCCTCATCCGCATTGGAATAAATG
>DYCJ01000271.1 GCA_019418195.1 Clostridiales bacterium
AGCCCTTTATAGTATTCCACGAGAGGCTGGTTATCCCATGCCTGCTTCCAGTCCAGACGGTTCAGAGCGATCGATGCATTGAAAGAATCCTCCAGTCCGTTTTTTGTCCGTGCGAATTCTTCCCCTGACAGGAAGAACAGGGTTCCCTGACACGTCATATAGAGAGCCGCTGCCATCCGGTTAAGCCGCATCTTCTCTGCGTCGTCCGCCTCCGGCAGCGTCTCTGCAAGTTTGTCCCACAGTGTCTGGTTGTCGTGGGCCGATACATACGTGATGATCTGGGAGGGCGCCCTGACACCTGAAGGAGAACTTTCAACTCTTCCGCCGCCTTCTTCTGCCTCACACCACGCCCGCGCGCTCCGGATAATATCTTTCTCCTTCCCTTCTGCCCCGTTGATGAATCCCGGCTTTTTGACCTTAAGCGCTGATCCCTTTACCGCATCTCTTGTATCATCACAGAACATACCGATATTTTCATCCAGTAATGCTATATTTTTCTTCAGGGCAGGCACAGCCCCGTTTTCCATGGCAGTTTCAGCCGCCGCCCACGGCTCTCCGAAAAGTATCTTTTCCCCGCCGCCGTAACGCTCGTCAAGCGCCTTCCGGATCCGGTTCATCAGGGCCACATCCATAAGCCCCATCAAGTCAAAACGGAAGCCGTCAATATGGTATTCTTCTGTCCAGTACAAAACAGATTCCAGTATATATTTTGCACACATTTCACGCTCGCTTGCCACATCATTGCCACACGCCGATCCGTTGGAGATGCGGCCGTCGTCAAATACGCGGTAAAAATACCACGGCGCTGTCCTCTGGAACCACGAATCCAACGAATATGTGTGATTGTACACCACATCCATTATAACGCGGAACCCCTGCGAATGCAATGACTGTATCATCTCTTTCATCTCCCGGATGCGCACCTCGCCATGTGCAGGATCTGTTGAATAGGACCCCTCGGGTACATTGTAGTTCACCGGATCATATCCCCAGTTGAACTCCGTGTCTTTTCCGGCCTCGTTGACAGAACCATAGTCATAGGCCGGCATGATCTGTATATGAGTGACTCCCAGATCTTTCATATACCTTATTCCCGTCGGGTGGATGCCGTCTCCATAAAGTGTTGTGTCCGGGCATGTAAATGCTTTATATTTTCCCCGATATTGTTCCGGAAAACCACCGGACGGATCCCAGGAAAATTCCTTGACATGAAGCTCGTAGATAATCTGCTCCGTCCCTTTTTCCGGCGCACGGTCATTTTCCCATCCTTCCGGGTCCGTCCTCTTCAAGTCCACTGCCATGCTCCGTCTGCCGTTGACACCGCAGGCATACGCATAAGGATCTGCGGAACGCACACTCTCGCTTTCGAACATCAGAGAATAATCATAATAGACTCCGTGCAGATTTTCATCAGAAAACCAGCTCCATACGCCTTTATCCTCTCTCTTCATAGGGATATGTGTGTAAGCTTCTCCCCCGTTTCCCTCCTGATACAGATTCAGGGTGACACTGTCTGCCGAAGGACTCCACAGCTTGAAAGAAGTCCCGCTGTCCGTACAGCTCACCCCCAGGTCGCTTTTATCATATATATAATGTTCCCGAAATTCCGGGCCGGAATAATACTTTTTCCACTCTAATGCTGTCTTCATATATCATGCCCTTTCATGTATTATTTCAATATTTCTGCCCCGCAGAGGCAGTCTTTTATATGCCACAATATGAGATGAACCCAGGTTACAGTATAAACCGCACCTGACTGTCCATCTCATATCTGTTAGATGTTGGGGCAAAAACCCCAAGGCATCTTTATATTAACCTTTGACCGCTCCTGACAGGCCGTCTACATAGTATCTCTGCATATACAGGAACAATGCCGCGATCGGGATCGAAATCAGTACGGCACCCGCTGCGAAACAGGTATACCAGTTATCGATGTACTCTTTCTGGAGCATGTTCCACAGGCCGATGGCGATCGTGTACTGGTCCGAATTCGCACGGCAGATAACCTTCGCAAAGATAAAGTCCAGCCATGGCGACATGAATGATGTCAGTACTGTATAGATGACGATCGGCTTGCTCAGCGGAAGGGTGATCTTTGTAAAAATCTGCCATCTCGTACATCCGTCCAGAAGAGCCGCCTCATCCACTGCGAACGGCACCGTATCAAAGAAGCCTTTTGCTATCTGGAAACTCAAACCTGCGCCGCCGGAATATACAAGGATCAACGCCAGTTTGATGAGACTGCCCTCGGTAAGCCCGATTGCTTTCAGGATGAAGTATACAGCGATCATCGACATGAAGCCCGGAAACAGTCCGAGGATCATCGCCATGTTCATATACGGCTTTCTCAGCTTAAAGCGCAGTCTTGACAGACAGTATGACACTGCCAGCACATAGAACGTTGACAGGATGCATGAGCAGATTGCAATAAACAGTGTGTTCATGAACATCTGCGGGAAATTCAGGATCGTGGTGTCCGTAAACAGCCTTATGTAGTTATCCAGTGTATAGGACTGCGGAAGAAAGGTTGAAACATAGGAACCCTGTTCCGCACGGAAGCTTGTCAGTACTACCCACACAATCGGGAATACCCAGATGACCGCCAGGATCGCCAGGATCACATGGACGATCGAATTGTTGATAAAACGCTTTCTTTTTGCCGACTGTATTTTCTTTCCTGCCATGCCTAGAACCCTCCTTCTTCTTTATATGACTTCGTGTTCCTGTATGTCAACAACGCTGCTACTGCCAGGATCACGAATGTCAGGATGCCGATAACAGCTCCGATGTTATAATACTGTTTGTCAATGGTCAGCTTATACAGCCATGTGACAAGCAGGTCTGTCTTGCCCGCCGTGGACGACAGGTCTGTAACGGGATCTCCTCCGGACAGAAGGTATCGGGTGTTTGACAGTTACATAACAGAAAAATAGCTTGCAGGCCTTATAAAACCT
>DYCJ01000272.1 GCA_019418195.1 Clostridiales bacterium
CTTACCTTCCTCAGCCAGTCTTCCCAGTACTGTGTCAAGAAGAGCACATGCCATATAATAAGTGTATCCGTCTGCTGCCTTTACTTTCGCATAATCCTCGTTCGGGTTTACACAGAGGGCGAGGTTGGACGGAAGTGTCCACGGTGTGGTCGTCCATGCAAGGATGTATGCATCCTCATCTTTCACTTTGAAGCGCACGATCGCAGAGCGCTCCTTTACGTCTTTGTAGCCCTGAGCCACTTCCTGGGCGGACAGCGGCGTACCACATCTCGGACAGTAGGGAACGATCTTGAACCCTTTGTAGAGAAGATCTTTCTCCCAGATCTTTTTCAATGCCCACCACTCGGACTCGATGAAGCTGTTATGGTATGTTACATAGGGGTGCTCCATATCAGCCCAGAAGCCGACTGTGCCGGAGAAATCCTCCCACATCCCCTTGTATTTCCATACGCTTTCCTTACATTTGTCGATGAACGGCTCCAGGCCGTACTCCTCGATCTGATCCTTTCCGTCCAGTCCGAGGGCTTTCTCTACCTCAAGCTCGACCGGCAGTCCGTGGGTATCCCATCCTGCCTTTCTCGGAACCATGTAGCCTTTCATTGTGCGGTAACGCGGGATCATGTCCTTGATGACACGTGTGAGCACATGTCCGATGTGCGGTTTGCCGTTTGCGGTCGGCGGGCCGTCGTAGAAGATGTAGTCCGGACATCCCTCACGCTCTTCGATACTCTTCTCAAAGATGTGGTTCTCATCCCAGAACTTCTCGACTTCCTTTTCCCTGCCGACAAAATTCATATCTGTGGGAACTTTCTTATACATACTGATTTTCCTTTCCTTTCTTTCATGGCCCGTGTGTCATCCTATATCCATTGCGGGCGCGCTCTCGCTCGGGCCGTAACGCAACGGTACATAAGGCTGCAAAGGACGCAGCCTAAATACCGGCGTTACTCTACGGCCCTTAATGGATATAGGATGACATCGGGCCGTGCCAGAACGGGGCTTTGAATCAAAACCGGAAGAGATGGGGGCTTTCTTACCTTTTAACAGAGCACTATCTTTTCCTGAAAGTGTGCCTGCTTTCCGGCGGTGCTGATGCACCTGACGGTCTGGACTTTCTTTAATTGAAGAAGCCTTTTTATCTGCCGGTTTGAAAAACGTTCCGGTTTGCGGGAGCCTGAATGAACAATATATTCGTTAAGGACCGTAGAGTAACGCCGGCACTAAGGCTGCGTCCTTTGCAGCCATATGTGTCCGCTGCGTTACGGCCCGAGCGAAAGCGCGTCCGCAACGGATATATTGTTCATTCAGGCTCTGTAAAACGTTATCGTTTCTGATTCAGCAGAAAAAAAGGCTCCCGTCCTGTAAAAGGACGAAAGCCATCTCTCTCGTTTTAACCACCTGTTACAACATACTTGAACTTCCTTCACCCGTATACACACTGTCTGATTCTGTGGTAAAAGCAATTCAGTTCGCATATGGTATCCTCTAACGCGGGATCCGCGTCAGCCCTTACTCTTGCATACTGTCTGTATATTATGCAGGCTTTGGGGGCTGCAGTTCGGGAGTGATATTCGGAAATATTCTACTGATACCGGGCTCACACCATTCCCGGCTCGCTGGGATGTTCGGATAAAACCTACTGTCTCCGTCATAACCTTTGCTATTGAAATTCATTCAAAGGTAATTATAAGAAGAATCTCCCGGTTCGTCAAGCCCTTTGTTATTTCAAAAACCTTTGAAAATGTGCAGAAAAATGTTATATTACGCAGTAGACATATATATCCCAAAATAATGACCGACCAATGGGAAAGAGAGGTAAATCTCAGTGGATCGACAAAAAACAAAAGTATCCCGCCCCATTCCGGGGCTGAGCAGAGAGGCCGAGGAGGCGCAGCTCGCCAGAATTATCGGGATCGCACAGGTAAATCTGGAAAAAGCGGAGAAATACGGCACGCAGTTATCCGATGAGCTGCATGATCTAATGGAAACGTACGGGACAAAGGATAAGGAAGCTCTCTCACTCTTCCACAATACCCAGTCCCAGCTGAGGGAAAACCAGAGGGATCTCATCCGGTGCAGAAAAGCAAGGAAGAAGCCGTATTTCGGGCGCATCGATTTCCGGGATCCAAAGCTCCCCTGTGCGGAATCCTATTATGTAGGGCGTGTGGGTATTTCCGAAAACAGTTCCGAACCTGCCGTCATAGACTGGCGGGCCCCTGTTGCATCTGTCTACTATGAAAATACAATGGGACACTGCAGTTACACCGTAAAGAACGAAGGGCGCTGCGAAATCGACCTGAAACGCAAGCGGACCTACGAAATTGCAGATGACCGTCTCATCGATTTCTATGATTCAGACGTAGTGGCAAATGACGAACTCCTGACCAAATATCTTGCGAGAAATAAAAATGCTGTCCTGAGCGAGATCATCGCTACGATCCAGAAAGAGCAAAATGCAGTGATCCGCAGATCTCCGAAAATGAATCTGATCGTACAGGGTGTTGCCGGTTCGGGGAAGACAACTGTGGCCATGCACCGCATTTCTTATATTTTATATAACTATGAAGAAGATTTCCGTCCGGAAGACTTCTATATTATCGGGAGTAATCGGATCCTTTTGAACTATATCACCAGTGTGCTCCCGGATCTGGATGTATAC
Organism: Clostridiales bacterium; assembly: GCA_019418195.1. Classification (GTDB taxonomy): domain Bacteria; phylum Bacillota; class Clostridia; order Lachnospirales; family Lachnospiraceae; genus Mediterraneibacter. Next base: position 2,660 of record DYCJ01000272.1, read on the forward strand.
GGGGTATCCCAGATGACAATGGAGCAGCTCTTCGTGCGCCTGCTCTACGAAGACTGGGATCCGAAGCTTTACAGCATCCGGCAGATTGAAAAAGAGGAGGACGCTGTCCGGATCAAAGGAAGTTATGACTGGTTCCACGATCTGGAGGATTACTGCCGCAGACTTGAGAAAGAAACCATACCTGCGGAAGACATTATTCTCGAAAACAGTGTCCTGCTCATGAAGAAAAGAACTGTTACAAACTGCCTGAACAACAATCCCCTCATATCCATGCAGGGAAAGATCAATCTG
>DYCJ01000273.1 GCA_019418195.1 Clostridiales bacterium
TGTCAAGTACTTCTTTCATGTGGTCGATCGGCATATGTTTGCCTGTCCACAGATAAAATGCAGCATCTCCCTGGAAGAGCATCATTCCCAGACCGTTCATTGTCTTACATCCTGCCTCTTTTGCCATCTTGAGGAGTGCAGTCTCTCTCGGAGAATAAATCGTATCCGTCACGATCAGATCCGGGCGGAAGAAGGATTTGTCCGGAATAACAGACTGGCCTTCTAATGGTTTCATTCCCACACCTGTTGCCTGTGCAAAAAGATAGCTGTCTGCGATCTCTTCTCTTAACTTTTCTTTGTCATCCAGATCATACAGGTTTACAACACAGTCCGTGTTATTGCGGATGGTCTCGACCGTCTTCTCAGCTGCTTCCCAGAATTTATCTTTAATATTGAAGATAGACATCTCTTTCACTCCGTCCAGCGCAGCCTGGACCTCGATCGCCTTTGCAGCTCCGCCGGCTCCGGTGATCGTCATTTTCTTTCCGATCACATCGATGTTGTTATCCTTTAATGACTGCATATATCCGATACCGTCCGTGATATGTCCGATCAGCTTTCCGTTGTCGTTTACGATCGTATTGACAGCACCACACATCTGTGCCGCCGGTGAGAGTTCATCCAGATACTGTCCTACCACTGTCTTATTCGGCATGGACACATTCGATCCTACCATTTTTAATGCACGCAGGCCTTTTACCGCGTCTTCAAGTGTGCTGTTGTCCACTTCAAATGCAAGGTAAGCATAGTCCAGTCCCAGTGTGGCAAATGCTTCATTATGCATTGCCGGTGAACTTGAATGTCTGATCGGATATGCCATCAGACCGATTAACTCTGTGTGTCCTGTGATTCTCTCTGCCATGATTTTTCTCCTTTTTGATTGATTTTTTATTCTGTTTGTTAAATATCAAACAACCTCTCTGGTTTCATTATACGAAAATCATAATAATAGTTCCAATACATCTTTTTGTATTTTTTGATAGTTTATTACTATCAGTTTGTGATATAATCTACAAAAAGGAGGCAGACATGACTTTAAATCAGATTCTTTATTTCCAAACAATTGCACGATGCCAGCATTTTCGTCTTGCGGCTTCCGAACTGAATATCTCCCAGCCCTCTCTGAGCCGTTCCATCGCCAATCTGGAGGATGAATTGGGAATAGTCCTTTTTGAGAGGAAAGGACGTACCGTTTCACTGACTAAGTACGGCAGGATCTTTCTGGAACATGCAGACCGGATCCTGAATGAGGTGCAGATGGCCGAAAAACAGATGAAAAAGCTCTCTGGAAATGCCGGACATGTAGACATCGCCTATGTATTTCCCCTTGCAGCCCGGTATATACCACATACAGTGAGACAATTTCTTGCAAAAGAGAAAAACGAGAAGATCAGTTTCAATTTTCACCAGAGTTACACCCGTGAAATGGTAAGCGGACTGAAAGCGGACCGGTTTGACGTCATATTCGGATCCTATGTGGAAAATGAGCCGGATATCCAGTTTGTTCCTATTCTGAATCAGGAAATGATCGTGATCACGCCGCTGGGCCACCCGCTTGCCGGGAAAACCGATCCGGTCCTCCGTGATCTGGAGGATTATCCGGTCATGGGATATGACAGGACGTCCGGTCTGGGCGGCTTTACAAACCGGATCTACTCATCTTATTCTATGAGCCCCAATATTATCTGTGAATCCCCGGATGAAAATGCCATCGCATCCCTGGTGGCAGAAAATTTTGGAATTGCACTTGTGGCGGATATAGATATACTTGACCATTTCCCGTTGGAGAAGATCCGCCTGACTGACGTCAATCTGCGCCATACCGTTTATATGGCATATATGAAAAACCGCTACCAGATTCCCGCTGTACGAAATTTTATCTCCTTTATACAAAAGGAAGGAACAAATATCTGACTGTTAAAGCCCCCGCCGCTTCACATACTCCTCAAACCGCCTGACGACCGGGGGTACATATTGTTCCTTATTTTTCGCCATATAGACATATCTCTTCTCATGCTGGTTCCGTATCCTCAGCACATCTACATCCAGCATTTTCAGGACAGGGATCTCCGGCATCACTGCAATCCCGAAGTTGCGCGCCACAAGTCCCGCCATTGAACCGTCTTCTTCAATTTCATATGCAATATCCGGTCTGATCTTAAGCCGCTCAAACATCCGGTCCACCACAGGACGCAGGCCGCTGTTCGGCGTATAAAATATTTGTGGATAAGCAGCTGCCTGCTCCAGATCTACAGATTCAGAATAAGCCAGCGGATGGCCTTTAGGCACGACAACGACCAGATTTTCCGTTCCGGCCGGCGTAAACTGTATACCTGACTCCTGTTCTGCCATAGAACAGAACCCGATGTCATATTTTTCGTCTTTCAAGCCCTGTATTACTTCCGAGGTATTGCCCACAGTAAACCGGAATTTCACATTCAGCTCTTCATGTGTATGAATAAAATCGCTCACAAGCTGCGGGACAAATTCGCTCCCCAGCGTATAGATATAGGCAAGTTCGATCACGCCTTCTGTCTGGCCGTTAAGTGAGCGTACTTTCCTGACTCCCGTATCCAGGATCTTCAGGGACTGTTCCGCATACTCTCTGAATAAGTTTCCATACCTGGTCAGGACTATATTCCGTCCCCTCTTTTCAAACAGTTTTGTTCCAAGTTCATTCTCAAGCATACTGATAGCATGACTCAATGACGGCTGGGAAATATTAAGTTCCTCTGCAGCCTTAGTATAATGCTCTGTATCAGCAAGTTTTACAAAATAGTGAAGCTGGTTCAGATTCATAAAATCACCTCTTTTATATAAAATATCACAATCCATAGATTTTATCTATGATTTTTGCTGTAAATATGCATTTGTTTTATATTCCGATTTTAACTATAATACGCCTTGTAAACGGATTGTTAATAT
>DYCJ01000274.1 GCA_019418195.1 Clostridiales bacterium
TATATGAACACCGTACAGCTGGAATGCTTTGTTGCTGTAGCAGAATACCTGAATTTTTCCAAAGCCTCCCGGGAGCTGAAGATCACGCAGCCCGCTGTCAGCCATCAGATACAGACCCTGGAAGAAGAGCTGGGGGTAAAATTATTTAACCGTACCAGCAAAAGCGTCAGCCTCACCCATGAAGGGTTCCTTTTTCTTTCAGACGCGCAGCTTATCCTGAAAACCGCCCTGACAGCGAAGCAGCGTCTGGGCAGCCATGATCATTTTATCTCTCTGGAGCTGGGATGTCATAACTATATGGAACTAAGCCTCTTTCCACCTATATTAAAAGAACTTTCGTCTGAATTCCCGCTGTTGCGGCCCAACATCCATCTTGTTCCTTTTCCTTCGCTTTTAAGCCTCATCGAAACCAGCCAGATCCACGCAGCTCTTGGCATCAAAGACGACCAGAGAATGTCTCCGCTTTTTTTCAAAGAGCTCTGCTCCGCTCCGGTGGCCTGTGTCTGTTCTCCTGAACATCCGCTGGCAAAATATGAGACTCTTACCAAAAAGCAGCTCACGGGAAATTTTATTGCCTGTTCTCCCCGGCAGATCCCGGATTCGATCTTTACAATGCAGAACAGCATCCTTGTCAATCTGCTGCCGGAGCAGAGATTTTTTGCTGAAAATATAGAAAGTGCCTTTGCTCTTGCAAAGGCACAACTGGGTTATACTTTATATCCGAATATTGCTCCTGCCAGAGATCCGGAGCTGTGTTATATTCCGATCACCAATCTTCCCCGGATCTCATTTGGAGTATACTGCCCGCATAAACACGATGAGCCGGTATTAAATCGGTTTCTCACTCTGATCGCGCAGTATATATAACTGGCTTTTCCTGCTCTACAGCCGGTTTCCTAATTTATATGCCATTTCGGGATACTGGCTGTGTTTTGTCATCGATGGAGTGCCGCATCCCCTTCCAAGCACCATACCCTGATCCTGCAGATCCAGATATCTGACCAGTGTACGATAATGGCTTTCCAGTGCATCAAATGTCCAGTTATCACTGTTCCATGCGACTGTGAGAAGAGCTGACTTCATATGCTTTCTGGTAATACTGCTGTTATAGGCACAGAATCGGTCGATCACGATTTTAAGCTGCGCCGACATTCCATAGTAATAGAGCGGTGTTGCAAAGACGAGCATATCAGCGCCCAGAACGGCCTCTCTTATTTTCTGATTATCGTCGCGCAGGATACAGGGCCCTTCATATCCACATGTTACGCATCCGGTACATGGACGGATATTCATATCATCAAGATCAAACCTTATAACACTGTGCCCTGCTGCTTCCGCCCCCTGGCTGAAATTCTCAACTAAAATATTTGTAGACCCCTTTTTATTCGGGCTTCCTTGTAATATTACAATCTTCATCTACAGTCTCCTCCTGCTTTTTCTGTCATATCCCGTTTCCGCAAAAATCAAAACCATCCGGTTTATTCTTTGATAAATTTTTTATCTGCGTCAGAGATTCCTGCATCATCGGAAACATATCTTTCTGCTCTCATATGCAGATCGTATTTTTCCCGAAGGGCAGCAATCGTTCCCATCATAGGAGATCCATGATGGATGTCAAGGGATGTCTGATCCTTCCAACTGTCGATCAGCAGCACAGTTTCCGGATCATTCATCGGGAAAAAGTATTCATATTTTTCGTTTCCCTCCTCTGCGCGAATCAACGCCGCTGTTCCGCTCTGCTCCATCTCCTCGGCAAACTTGCGTGCGTTTCCGTCTTTTCCTGTATAATATAAATTCATTGTGATACTCATAGTACACTCCTCACTCTTTCTTAATTTTTTCAAACTATTTCTTCACATCCAACAGCTTAGTACCCTCCGGCGGATTACTGTCCACCACGCCTACGATCCTGTGGGGCTCATATGGCTCTTCCAGAAATGCAATGTCTTCCTCTGTTAATTTCACCGAAAACGCTCCGGCGGCGTCATCAAAATGGGATGCTTTCGTAGCCCCGATGATCGGCGCTGTCACTCCTTTTGCCCATTCCCATGCCAATGCGATCTGCTGCATTTTTACGCCATATCTTTCTGCCAGTTGATGAACCCTGCGGACGATCTCCATATCCTGCTCCTGAGTCCGGTCGTATTTTCCCATAGCTGCCCGGTCTGTCTTACTGCGGATAGAATCTGAATTCCATTCCGGCCGGGTCAGATGTCCTGCTGCGAGAGGGCTGTATGGCATGAGGGAAACATTCATCTGACGGCAGATGGGAATCAGTTCATGTTCGTCTTCCCGATAAAGAAGATTGTAATGATTCTCCATAGCCACAAACTGTGCCCAGCCATTATCCCGGGCGGCAAGCTGCATATTATAGAACTGGTATCCGTACATAGCTGACGCTCCGATGGCCCGTACTTTTCCGGATACCACCAGATCGTTCAGAGCCTCCATCGTCTCTTCGATCGGCGTATCATAATCAAAGCGATGGATGATGTACAGATCCAGATAATCTGTACCGAGCCGTTTCAGACTGCCTTCGATTTCCCGGTGGATTGCTTCGGAAGAAAGCCTTCCGGGGTTAAAATAGACTTTGGAAGCGATCACTACTTTGTCTCTTGAAATATTTTTTCTGAGCGCATTCCCAAGATATTCTTCACTGGTTCCATCCGAATATCCATTTGCAGTATCAAAAAAGTTAATTCCCAGATCAAGGGCATGTTTCACGATTTCCTCTGTTCCGGATTCATCCAGCGTCCAGTCATGCAGCGTTCCGGGTTTTCCGAAACTCATGCAGCCCACACAGAGCTTCGACACCTCGATGTCCGTGTTTCCTAATTTTGCGTATTCCATATTCACCAATCCTTTCATTTTATAAACTTGTCAAAACAGGATTATTTAAATA
>DYCJ01000275.1 GCA_019418195.1 Clostridiales bacterium
CTGTAATACTGTGTCGTTTTCTATATTATATTTTGTATAATATTAGTTGTCAATATAATATTGCTTAAGTTATATGGAATAAATTCTAAAGATTTTCTCAAGAAAAAAATATGACGGATATCCGCCGTCCCGCATACGCTCAATCCATATGCTCACGAACATCCGTCATATTCTTATATCAGATTTTTTAGAACAGCTTGTCAAATCTTTCCATGGCTTCCTTCGTCTTCTCATGGGTGCCGAATGAAGTCAGACGGAAATGATTCTTTCCGTTCACTCCGAATCCTGCTCCCGGTGTTCCGACTACCTGGATATTTTCAAGCAGATAATCGAAGAGCTCCCATGACTCCATTCCGTTCGGGCACTTGAACCAGATATAAGGAGAGTTTACTCCGCCTGTGAACGGAATATTCTTCTTCCGGAGAGTCTCTGCGATCACGCGGGCATTTTCCATATAATAAGAAATATTCTCCATGCACTCGTTCATCCCCTGCTCTGTAAACACCTGTGCAGCCGCATACTGGATGATATACGGTGTTCCGTTGAACTTCGTAGACTGTCTTCTGTTCCACATGTCATGCAGGCTCAGTTCTTTTCCGTCAGAAGTGGCAAATACCAACTCTTTCGGTACAACTGTATAGGAGAAACGTGTTCCTGTAAATCCGGCTGTCTTGGACAATGAGCAGAACTCGATCGCACATTTCTCCGCGCCCTCTACCGCATAGATGCTGCGCGGCAGTTCCGGTTCGGATACAAACGCTTCATAGGCAGAGTCAAAAAGGATCACAGCCTCATTTGCAAGCGCATAATCTACCCATGCTTTTAACTGCTCTTTATTATAGCATGCTCCGGTCGGATTGTTCGGGGAGCACAGATAGATGATATCTGCCTTTACGTTATCATCCGGCATTGGAAGGAAATCATTCTCCTCTGTTCCGTTCATATAGATGATCTGCTTTCCGTCCATTGTGTTTGTATCTACATAAACCGGATATACCGGGTCCGGCACGAGGATCACATTGTCCTTTGCAAAAAGCTCTGTAATATTTCCCGTATCGCTCTTTGCACCGTCAGAGATGAACACATCGTCCGCGTCAACTTCCACTCCGTTTCTTGCATAATAATCTGCAACAGCCTTGCGCACGAAATCATATCCCTGCTCCGGCCCGTATCCTTTAAATGTCTCGGATACAGCCTGCTCGTCTACCGCTTTATGAAGTGCCTCTAATGCACTCTTTGTGAGCGGACGTGTCACATCTCCAATCCCGAGGCGGATAATATTTCCCGCTTTGTCGGGATGATCTTCTTCATATACTTTTACTCTGCGTGCAATCTCCGCAAAGAGATAGCTGTCCTGTACATTCAGATAATTCTCATTTAATCTTGGCATTATTCTCTTCCTTTCCTTATTATCTGACACTGTTTTACTATTTCAGCGCCAATCTGTACATCAGAATCACAAAAAAGCGGGATGGTCCTGACCTTCCGCCCCATTGCGGCAGACCAGGACTCGGCAGCCCGCTTTTATAATCTGCATCACTATATTAGCAGAAATCACCGGATTTGAAAAGTGTTCTCACCAGATTTCTTTTGTCCGGATATCAAAGGTTCCACACCTCCGAATCTCATTTGCCGTTCAGATGTACTCTTGTCAAGACTGCGTATATTCTATATAATGAATATCCGGCACAAAAAGAAAAGGAAAGAGAGGAACTTATATTGTTTGCACAAATCATCAATACACTGAGCGATCTTTTGTACAGCTATATTCTGATCATCCTGCTCCTTGGTACAGGCATCTATTTTTCGATCAGGACGCGTTTTGTACAGTTCCGCATGCTGCGGGAATCCATCCGCGTCGTCATGGAACCGAAAGAGGACGAGAACGGACTCTCATCATTTCAGGCTCTGATGGTATCCACCGCCTCACGCGTCGGCACCGGAAATATTGCCGGCATCTCCACTGCTATCTGTCTGGGCGGTCCGGGAGCCGTATTCTGGATGTGGGTCACCGCCCTACTCGGAAGCGCATCAGCTTTTATCGAGAGTACACTGGCACAGATTTATAAGAGAAAGGCCGGGGACGGCACCTGCTACGGTGGTCCTGCTTACTATATCCAGGCAGTCCTGAAAAAACGCTGGCTCGGCACACTGTTCGCGGTATTTCTCATCCTCACCTATATGGTCGGCTTCAATCTTGTCGCATCTTTTAATATCGTTGATACATTCCGGGCATACAGCTTCTTTGACGAATCATGGACGCCGGCAGTGGTCGGCGGGATTCTGGCAGTGATCTTCTGTATTTGTATCTGCGGAGGCAGCAGACAGATTTCGAAGATCACAGGATTCCTTGTTCCGGCGATGGGAATTTTCTACCTTGCTCTGGCGCTCTTTGTCGTTGTCACACACTTTGAACTGATCCCGCGTATGTTCGCTGATATTTTCTCAAATGCATTCGACCTTCAGGCTATCTTCGGCGGATTCACCGGTTCCTGTGTAATGCAGGGAATCAAACGGGGGCTGTTCTCTAACGAAGCGGGTGTCGGCTCCGCCCCGAATGCGGCCGCCAGCGCTTCCGTGTCTCATCCTGTCAAACAGGGACTGGTACAGATGCTCTCCGTATTTATCGATACGATCGTCATCTGCTCGGCAACATCATTCCTGCTTCTCTGCTCCGGAATTGCCCCGAGTGATGAACTGAAAGGAATGCCTTGGGTTCAGGCTGCCGCAGAGGCCTCTTTGGGAGAGGCCGGGATTACATTTATCACGATCGCACTGTTCCTGTTCGCATTTACAACACTGATCGGCAACTTCTTCTACGCGGAAATGGGACTTGGCTATC
>DYCJ01000276.1 GCA_019418195.1 Clostridiales bacterium
TTTCTGAAAAAAATACTGGCTGTTCCAAGCCACGTTGAAAAGCTCAACTTTCCCAAAAAATCGAACGATTTTGTTGATAATTTTGTTCTATTTGCTTATAATAAGACTATAAAGAAGAGGTCGCATGGAAAGGAGGTTGATCTCATGTCAATCACATCGACGGAATTAAAATTGAATCTTGGAAAATATTTGAAACTTGCAGAACACGAAGACATATTTATCACGCGGAATGGAAAGATCGTGGCGAAACTCTCAAATCCAAATGCGGACCGTGTGGAGATGGCAAAGTCTCTCCTCGGAGTAATCCCCGCTGATATTACATTAGAAGAAGCTCGCGCAGAAAGGGCGGATAAATTATGAAAGCACTGATTGACACCTGTGTAATCGTTGACATTCTTCAGAAGCGAGATCCCTTTTATGCAGCAGCGATGGAAATCCTTCTCGCAGTATCAAACAAAAAATGTACCGGGATTCTCACTGCCAAATCCATTACGGATATTTACTATATCCTGCGACGGAGTATACACAATGAACAGGAAGTTCGTAAGCTGGTCCGCGTTCTTTTTACTCTTTTTGAAGGGGTGGATACCTTTTCCATAGACTGTGAACTTGCGCTGTCTTCCACAATAAAGGATTATGAGGATGCGATCATGGTAGAAACCGGCTCCCGTGTTGGAGCTGAATGTGTCGTGACAAGAAACCTGAAAGACTATAAACTGTCAGCTCTTCCGGTTTTATCTCCGGATCAGTTCCTTGAACAAATGAGAAAAGCAGAGGAATCCGATTCTTTTTAACCTCTGCTTTCCTGAATTTGAGATCCCGGAAGCCTCACGCCTCCGGGATTTCAAACTTATATCCAATTCCCCGCACTGTCTGAATATAGTACTTATCTGTATATTCCTTCAGTTTTTTTCTCAGACTGGTGATTACACATCGCACCGCATTATCCACGTTCCCGATTTCTTTTTCCCAGGTATGCGCATAGATCTGTTCTTTAGAGAACACTCTCCCTGGATGTCTCGCCAGGAGACAAAGGACATCAAACTCATATTTCGTAAGGCCCAGGTGCTGCTCTCCTATCCATACGTTTCTGCTCTCCAGGCAGATATGCAACTCTCCGCGGCGAATCTCCGGATATGTATCTTTCGTCTGCCCCTCCAACATAAAAATCTTCAGCTCTTTCCATTGTTCAGCTGTAAGTATATTCTGGAGGATCTCGCCAATTTGCATCCCAGACAGGTATTTCTCTATGTCTTTCCCATTTTACCAGTCCTTTCTTCCCGCCGCAAAGTTCTTTACAACCTGATAACTGTATGGCAAAAAAGCACACAGGCTCCGCCTTCTGATGTATTTGAGATCTGCACAGTACCTCCCATCTGTTCAGCCAGCTTCTTCACTATATAAAGTCCAAGCCCTGCATGTCCTCCGCTTGTGTCTCTGGATTCATCGCCCCGATAGAATTTATGAAATGCATTTTTTAGATCTTTCGCATCAAAACCAGCCCCCGTATCCGTGACCGTATAATATATCTTTTCTTTATCTGTGCTGACATTTACTTCGATTCGGCCCCCTGCAGGTGTATGCTCAAGGCTGTTGGATAAAAGATTGTCCAATATCCTTGTCAGAGCTTCCGCATCGACGATAATCTGATCCGGAACTCCATCGTTGATACAGAAAGACAATTCAATGGATTTTTGCTGCGCCTGCAGGTGATAAGACTGTATTCTCTGTGACAGATATTTTTCCAGATTGATCCGTTCTGTATCCGCTCCTTTGTCTTTCTTTTCAAGCTCAGCCGTATACTGCATCTGTCTTACAAAATCTGCACTCTTTTCTGCATTTTCATGGATGACCATAAGATAATTCTTCAGTTCCCCGTCCTTCTCCTGATAGTCTTCCAGCAGGGCCTCCGAATATGCCAGGATCAGAGATAAAGGAGATTTCAGGTCATGTGCCAGCGCGGCCGTCATCTCAATCCGTTCCTGCTCCATTTCCCACTGAGAGGTCAGTGATTCTTTCAGCTCTTCCTGCATTTCCGTGAATGCCTCACACAGTCTGCCGAGTTCATTATCCTCATGATAATTAATTGAGAAGTCCAGATCCTTCTCCTTTATCTTCTGAGAAGCCATCGACAGCAGCTCCAGGGGCCGGTTAATTTCCCCGGCGAATTTTCTGGAAAACAGCAGTGTAAAAAGAATGAGATAAAGAAACGGCGACAAAAGAGAACAGATAAAAAATGCAAACAGGATCTTCCCTTTCATGTTGGCAAAAGTCGGTTTGATCTTATAGGCAAGAATGACAGCGCCGCGAATCCCCTGCTCCTGTTCGATCGGAACGGTTTCAATATAACATCCATTTCTCAAGACCTTTTTATCAAGAAGATTTGTGAAGAGATCCTCTTTCGATGTATAAGGCTGTTCTGCCAGCGTCCCGTAAACCACATTCCCATCCTGATCAGTTACCTGATACCAGATCCCGTTTCCCTTTATCATAGCGGCAAGTCCCTTCTGTCCGGACACCTCCAAAAGAGACACATTTTCTTTCTGCACATAGGACACGATCCCCGGGATTTGATCTTCATAGTAATCCGCCGGATAAATATCTTTATTTAAAGATAAAAACGTCAATACCGAAGATAGCATGATTGTGACTATGGAAGCGAATACACTGACCACTACAATTTGAATGAATGTATGGCGGAACTGAACCGCAAGAGGTCTTTTCATTCTTTTTTCTTTCATACTTTGTTCCATTTATATCCGATCCCCCAGACAGTTGAAATATATTCTTTTCCCGGAGACGCCGCCGCGAATTTGGAACGGAT
>DYCJ01000277.1:0-1100 GCA_019418195.1 Clostridiales bacterium
ATTGTACAGTGCCCCGTGGGGTTTCACATGCTGCAGTTTCATTCCCTGTGCCTGGCACATGCCGCCCAGAGCGCTGATCTGGTACAGCGTATAAGCCTTTGCCTCCGCCGGGGAAACCGCCATATTTCTGCGGCCGAATCCCATCAGATCCGGGAATCCCGGATGCGCGCCGATACGGATGCCCGCAGCCTTTGTCCTGCTGACCGATTCCATCATCACAACAGGATCGGATGCATGGAATCCGCATGCGATATTTGCTGAAGAGATAAGCGGGATGATCTTTTCATCCATTCCCAGTGTATAACGTCCGAAGCTTTCACCAAGGTCGCTGTTTAAATCAACTTTATACATATTCATTCACACTTCTTTCTCTGATTAATCCAGTCTGAGCATCCGCTCGATAAATCCGGTATCCGCATTTCCCGCACAGAATTCCGGATTACGCATGATCTGGTACTGGAAGTCCAGATTCGTCTCCACTCCCATGATCACCATCTCATCAAGCGCAGAGCGCATCTTCTGGATCGCAGCGTTGCGGTCCGGCGCGTGCACGATAACTTTTGCGATCATGGAGTCATACTCTGAAGGAATCCTGTAACCGGTGTAGAGTGCCGTATCCACTCTTACGCCATTTTCCGCCGGGAGATGAAGATGCTTCACTACACCCGGGCTTGGCATAAAGTTTTTCTCAGGGATCTCTGCGTTGATGCGGCATTCGATGGCATGGCCATTGAGACGGATTCCTTCCTGGTTAAAGCTTAAGGGTTCGCCCATGGCTATTCTGATCTGCTCAATGATCAGATCTGTACCTGTCACCATCTCCGTAACACCGTGCTCCACCTGGATACGGGTGTTCATCTCCATAAAATAATATGTTCCCTTCGGGTCGAGGATGAACTCGATTGTTCCCGCATTGGTATAGTTTACCGTTTTAGCCGCAAGAACAGCATCGCGGTTCATGGCATTTCTGATCTCATCATTAATGGCCGGAGACGGAGACTCCTCGATCAGCTTCTGATGGTTTCTCTGCACGGAACAGTCACGCTCGCCGAGAGCCACCACATTTCCGAATTTATCCCCCATGACCTGGATCTCTACAT
>DYCJ01000277.1:1110-2785 GCA_019418195.1 Clostridiales bacterium
CTACATGTCGTGGATTCTCGATGAATTTCTCGATATACATGGTGTCATCGCCAAATGCATTGGCAGACTCTCTCTGCGCCATATTAAACTGGAATTCAAACTCATCGGCGGATTTTGCCACACGCATTCCTTTTCCGCCGCCTCCTGAAGACGCTTTGATCATGACCGGGTATCCGATTTCCTCTGCGAGCTTGATACCCGTCTCTGCATCATACACCGGCTCCTTTGTCCCCGGTACCACAGGCACGCCTGCTTCCATCATCGTCTTGCGGGCGTGGGATTTATTTCCCATACTGTCGATGACCTCGGCCTTCGGTCCGATAAAAGTCAGCCCGTTCTTCTCACAGAGCCTGACAAAATCCGCATTTTCAGACAGAAATCCGAAACCGGGATGAATAGCGTCCGCTCCCATATTCAGAGCTGCTGTGACAATCCGCTCCATGTTAAGGTAGCTGTTTCTCGCCGGTCCTTCACCGATACAGATCCTCTGATCTGCCAGCTGTACATGAAGACTGTCCTTATCTTCCTTTGAATAAACCGCTACACTGCGGATTCCCATGTTCCGGCAGGCACGGATGATCCTGACGGCAATTTCTCCGCGGTTTGCGATCAATATTTTCTGAAACATCAGCACTCCTCCTTAGTCCGAAAGCTTCTTTACCTTAAAGAGCGGCTGTCCGTACTCGACTTTCTGCTCGTTGCTGACGAGGACCGCCTCAATCTCGCAGTCATAGTCACTTTCGATCTCATTCATCAGCTTCATAGCTTCAAGGATACATACTGTCTGTCCGGCTTTCACCACATCTCCGACTTTAACAAACGCCTCGGCATCCGGTGACGGAGCAGAATAAAATGTGCCGACGATCGGAGATATAATGTAATTCTCGTCTACAGTGTCCTCAGCCGGTGCTTCTGTCTTTACAACAGTAAGCGGCTCTCCCGGAACACCCGCGCTGCCCCTGCGGCTCATCTTGATCTTCGTTTCTCCTTCCTGAATACTGAATTCCAGCATGGAAGACTTTTCAATAATATTTACCAGTTTTTCGATCTTTTCCAAATCCATATTGGTCACTCTCCTGTTTTTTCTTTTCATTTACTGAAACAGCCTGCTGAGTCGTTTTGCGACAAGTCGGCACTCAAGCACTTCCCTGCATGGCTGATAAATCTTTCTGCGCAGTTCATTGAGTCCTGCCACTTCATCAAGCAGAAGCTGCTGTGCCTCTTCTACTGTCACTGCCTTAAAGCGTACTTTGTTATCTGTTTTACACTGTGCAAGCTTCGGAAGGTCTACTGAGATCACGGTTGCGATCTTCGCATAGCCTCCGGTCGTCTGACGGTCGGAAAGAAGTATGATCGGTTTTCCATGGCTGGGCACCTGTACAGAGCCAAATGCAATACCGTCAGATATAATATCCGCCGTTGTCTTATATGCAATAAACGGTCCTTCGAGCCTGCATCCCATCCTGTCAAAATCACTTGTGACCGTATATTCTGAATTCAGAAATGTCTCTCTGCCCGCGCTGGTAAACACCTCTTCCTGGGGACCCATAACGACGCGCAGCGTCACTTCATCATAGTCAAACTCATCCAGCTCCAGACTTCTGGAAAGAAAATACGGCAGGTATCTTCTCTTAATGCGGAACCCGATATAATCTCCATCCTTCAGTCTGCGTCC
>DYCJ01000278.1 GCA_019418195.1 Clostridiales bacterium
GTATATATGTGATCTCTGTTCAATAATGGATTTTTTGCGGTCAGAAGGGCATGAAGCTGATAAGACAAAAAAATTAAAGAATCATATACCAGAAACGGGGCTGTACCGAGGTTCAGATAATTGATTTTCTCTGATTTATAGATTAAAATAGTTCTGGAATCAAGGATTCCGAAGACAGTGAAAAGATCAGGAGGATTACAGAGATATGAAAAAACCGGTTCTTGTCATAATGGCAGCAGGTATGGGAAGCAGATACGGCGGTCTCAAACAGATCGACCCCGTGGACAAAGAAGGTCAGATCATCATGGATTTTTCAATCTATAATGCAAAGCAGGCCGGATTTGAGAAAGTCGTATTTATTATCAAGAAAGAAAATGAAACTGACTTCAGGGAGGCAATCGGCGACCGGATCGCGAAATCTATGGAAGTCGCTTATGCTTATCAGGATATCAACAATATCCCGGCAGGTTTTTCTGTCCCGGAGGGACGTGTGAAACC
Source organism: Clostridiales bacterium (assembly GCA_019418195.1). GTDB lineage: Bacteria > Bacillota > Clostridia > Lachnospirales > Lachnospiraceae > Mediterraneibacter. The sequence goes on from DYCJ01000278.1 coordinate 499, forward strand.
ATGGGGGACAGCACATGCGGTCTTAAGTGCCATCGATGAGATTGACGGGCCGTTTGCCGTGATCAATGCAGATGACTATTACGGACAGCACGCTTTTAAAGTAATCTATGAGTATCTGACCACTCATGAAGATGATGATAAGTACCGGTATACAATGGTAGGATACCGGCTCAAAAATACAGTGACGGACAACGGTTATGTTTCGCGCGGTGTCTGCGAACTTAACGCGGACAGAGAACTGGTCAGCGTGACCGAGCGCACCAGGATCGAGAAGAGAGAGAACGGTATTGCCTACTCTGAGGACGGAGGAGAAACCTGGACTTCTATCGATGGTGATAAGCTTGTATCTATGAACATGTGGGGATTTACCCGCAGTATGCTGGACGAAATCCAGAAAGGGTTTCCGGCATTCCTTGAAAAAGGTCTGAAAGAAAATCCGATGAAATGCGAGTATTATCTCCCGGCAGTAGTGAGCACTCTTCTTGCGGAGGATAAAGCAGCAGTGACTGTACTCGAGTCAGAAGATAAATGGTACGGTGTCACCTATAAAGAAGACAAGCCTGTCGTAGTAGCTGCGATCCAGGCCCTCAAAGATGCCGGACTTTACCCGGAAAAATTATGGTAATTCATGCAACATTTTTACCAAAAGATGATTTAAAATTATAAAGCAATATGCTGCTGTATGTGCTATACTTGGCACGTAAACAGGAAAACATAACTTGCAGTCTTATCTTAAGGAGGAAACGACCATGTCTATTTTAGTAACCGGAGGAGCCGGATTTATCGGAAGCCATACATGTGTGGAACTTTTAAATGCAGGCTACGATGTTGTTGTAGCAGATAATCTGTACAATGCTTCTGAGAAAGCTCTGGACAGAGTAAAAGAGATCACAGGAAAAGACCTGAAATTCTATAAAGCAGACATCCGCGACAGAGAGGCAATGAACGAAGTCTTTGAGAAAGAAGAAATCGAATCCGTGATCCACTTTGCGGGACTTAAAGCAGTAGGCGAGTCTGTACAGAAACCGCTGGAATATTATGAGAATAATATCGGCGGAACGATCATGCTCTGTGACGTAATGAGAAACCACGGTGTGAAGAATATCATCTTCAGTTCTTCTGCAACAGTATATGGCGACCCGGCATTTATTCCGATCACAGAGGAATGCCCGAAGGGAACCTGCACAAATCCGTACGGATGGACAAAATGGATGCTGGAGCAGATCCTGACTGACCTGCACACAGCAGATCCGGAGTGGAATGTTGTCCTCCTGAGATATTTCAATCCGATCGGTGCACATAAGAGCGGACTGATCGGTGAGGACCCGAAAGGTATCCCGAATAATCTGATGCCTTACATTACACAGGTTGCCATTGGAAAACTGAAATGCCTCGGCGTATTCGGCAACGATTATGATACACATGACGGAACAGGCGTGCGTGATTATATCCATGTAGTAGATCTGGCTATCGGACATGTCCGTGCAGTTGAGAAACTGAAAGAGAAAGCAGGAGTGTCTGTCTACAATCTGGGAACAGGCAACGGATATTCAGTTCTTGATATGGTGAAGGCATTTGAGAAAGCCTGCGGCAAGGAAATCCCGTATGAGATCAAACCGCGCCGTGCCGGTGATATCGCTACATGCTACTGCGATGCAACAAAAGCAAAGAACGAGCTGAATTGGGTTGCAGAGCGCGGACTTGAAGAAATGTGTGAAGATTCATGGAGATGGCAGAGCCAGAATCCAAATGGATATAATGATTAACAGATTTTTATATATGATATGAACAGGAGGAATCCGGGAAACAGTCTGAGTAAATCAGATGTGTCCCGGATTTTTTTGGATTAAGCTGATCTGAAATCATACTCGCAGCTGCAAAAGCGTTTTTGGCAGAAAAACAGTAAGAAAAGCGCTGATTTCGGAAAAGAACAGGTGATATTAAGAAAAAACATAGAACAACACCGGCGGATGATATATAATGGATAAATATACGTCTGTGACAAGACGTCGTATTCATTATTTAGTTTATGCGGATGACAGTTAGGAGAAGAGTTTGTATGAAACGCAATGTAGACATAAAAGAGATATCTGACGGCAGACTTTATTCATCGGGAGATATGGTGAAAGCAGACTGCCATGACTGTACAGGGTGTTCGGACTGCTGCCGGGGGATGGGCAGCTCTATCATTCTTGATCCGATGGATATCTGGCGGCTGCACAGAGAAATAAAAAAAGATTTCCAGGCACTGATGGAAGAAAATTACATCGAGCTCGGAATCGCA